>NZ_VMLI01000024.1:0-2351 GCF_013276625.1 Streptococcus sp. 9903
GCTTTATCCTACACTCTTTACCTACAGAGCACACTTCCGTTCTGCTCATGGGTAGGTCACATGGTTTCGGGTCTACGTCATGATACTAATTCGCCCTATTCAGACTCGGTTTCCCTACGGCTCCGTCTCTTCAACTTAACCTCGCATCATAACGTAACTCGCCGGTTCATTCTACAAAAGGCACGCTCTCACCCATTAACGGGCTCGAACTTGTTGTAGGCACACGGTTTCAGGTTCTATTTCACTCCCCTCCCGGGGTGCTTTTCACCTTTCCCTCACGGTACTGGTTCACTATCGGTCACTAGGGAGTATTTAGGGTTGGGAGATGGTCCTCCCAGATTCCGACGGGATTTCACGTGTCCCGCCGTACTCAGGATACTGCTAGGTACAAAGACTATTTTAAATACGAGGCTATTACTCTCTTTGGCTGATCTTCCCAAATCATTCTTCTATAATCTTTGAGTCCACATTGCAGTCCTACAACCCCGAAGAGTAAACTCTTCGGTTTGCCCTCCTGCCGTTTCGCTCGCCGCTACTAAGGCAATCGCTTTTGCTTTC
This sequence comes from Streptococcus sp. 9903, assembly GCF_013276625.1. NCBI lineage: Bacteria > Bacillati > Bacillota > Bacilli > Lactobacillales > Streptococcaceae > Streptococcus > Streptococcus sp. 9903. The sequence continues at coordinate 559 of NZ_VMLI01000024.1, forward strand.
TCTTCCTGCAGCTACTTAGATGTTTCAGTTCACTGCGTCTTCCTCCTCACATCCTTAACAGATATGGGTAACAGGTAGTACCTGTTGGGTTCCCCCATTCGGAAATCCCTGGATCATCGCTTACTTACAGCTACCCAAGGCATATCGTCGTTTGTCACGTCCTTCTTCGGCTCCTAGTGCCAAGGCATCCACCGTGCGCCCTTATTAACTTAACCTTATTTTTCTGACCTTTCAGTCATAAACTCTTATTAATACTACAGCGTTTTCGGTTTATTTTCTTGTTACTATTTGATATAGATATTCAATTTTCAATGTGCATTACTTGGTGATCTCTCACCAATGGAGCCTAGCGGGATCGAACCGCTGACCTCCTGCGTGCAAAGCAGGCGCTCTCCCAGCTGAGCTAAGGCCCCACAAGACCTCTCAAGACTAAACAAGACCAATGCGCAGTTCCTTATCCTTAGAAAGGAGGTGATCCAGCCGCACCTTCCGATACGGCTACCTTGTTACGACTTCACCCCAATCATCTATCCCACCTTAGGCGGCTGGCTCCTTACGGTTACCTCACCGACTTCGGGTGTTACAAACTCTCGTGGTGTGACGGGCGGTGTGTACAAGGCCCGGGAACGTATTCACCGCGGCGTGCTGATCCGCGATTACTAGCGATTCCGACTTCATGTAGGCGAGTTGCAGCCTACAATCCGAACTGAGACTGGCTTTAAGAGATTAGCTTGCCGTCACCGGCTTGCGACTCGTTGTACCAGCCATTGTAGCACGTGTGTAGCCCAGGTCATAAGGGGCATGATGATTTGACGTCATCCCCACCTTCCTCCGGTTTATTACCGGCAGTCTCGCTAGAGTGCCCAACTGAATGATGGCAACTAACAATAGGGGTTGCGCTCGTTGCGGGACTTAACCCAACATCTCACGACACGAGCTGACGACAACCATGCACCACCTGTCACCTCTGTCCCGAAGGAAAACTCTATCTCTAGAGCGGTCAGAGGGATGTCAAGACCTGGTAAGGTTCTTCGCGTTGCTTCGAATTAAACCACATGCTCCACCGCTTGTGCGGGCCCCCGTCAATTCCTTTGAGTTTCAACCTTGCGGTCGTACTCCCCAGGCGGAGTGCTTAATGCGTTAGCTACGGCACTAAACCCCGGAAAGGGTCTAACACCTAGCACTCATCGTTTACGGCGTGGACTACCAGGGTATCTAATCCTGTTTGCTCCCCACGCTTTCGAGCCTCAGCGTCAGTTACAAGCCAGAGAGCCGCTTTCGCCACCGGTGTTCCTCCATATATCTACGCATTTCACCGCTACACATGGAATTCCACTCTCCCCTCTTGCACTCAAGTTAAACAGTTTCCAAAGCGTACTATGGTTAAGCCACAGCCTTTAACTTCAGACTTATCTAACCGCCTGCGCTCGCTTTACGCCCAATAAATCCGGACAACGCTCGGGACCTACGTATTACCGCGGCTGCTGGCACGTAGTTAGCCGTCCCTTTCTGGTAAGATACCGTCACAGTGTGAACTTTCCACTCTCACACTCGTTCTTCTCTTACAACAGAGCTTTACGATCCGAAAACCTTCTTCACTCACGCGGCGTTGCTCGGTCAGACTTCCGTCCATTGCCGAAGATTCCCTACTGCTGCCTCCCGTAGGAGTCTGGGCCGTGTCTCAGTCCCAGTGTGGCCGATCACCCTCTCAGGTCGGCTATGTATCGTCGCCTTGGTGAGCCGTTACCCCACCAACTAGCTAATACAACGCAGGTCCATCTGGTAGTGATGCA
>NZ_VMLI01000025.1:0-10310 GCF_013276625.1 Streptococcus sp. 9903
GAAGTCAGTCACATATATACGGCAAGGTGAAGCTGACGTGGTTTGAATTTGATTTTCGAAGAGTATAAAAACAAGATAAGGAATTAAAATGAGTATTTTAGAAGTTAAAAATCTGAGTCACGGTTTTGGTGACCGTGCAATTTTTGAAGATGTGTCTTTCCGTCTTCTCAAGGGAGAACATATCGGTCTGGTCGGTGCTAATGGTGAAGGAAAATCAACCTTTATGAGTATCGTGACTGGTAAAATGCTGCCAGATGAAGGGAAAGTCGAATGGTCTAAATATGTGACTGCTGGTTATTTGGACCAGCACTCCGTCCTTGCTGAAGGGCAGTCGGTGCGCGATGTTCTCCGTACTGCTTTTGATGAGCTTTTCAAAGCAGAAGTCCGTATCAATGACCTTTATATGGAAATGGCTGAAGACGGAGCGGATGTTGATGCTCTTATGGAAGAAGTTGGCGAACTTCAAGACCGTCTGGAGAGTCGTGATTTCTATACCTTAGATGCTAAGATTGACGAAGTGGCGCGTGCCCTTGGTGTTATGGATTTTGGCATGGATACAGATGTAACTTCTTTGTCAGGTGGGCAAAGAACCAAGGTGCTTTTGGCTAAACTTCTCCTTGAAAAGCCTGATATCTTACTTTTGGACGAGCCGACCAACTACTTGGATGCTGAGCATATTGACTGGCTTAAGCGCTATCTCCAAAACTATGAGAATGCCTTTGTCCTCATTTCACATGATATTCCATTCCTGAACGACGTTATAAATATCGTCTATCATGTGGAAAATCAACAGCTGACGCGTTACTCTGGTGACTACTACCAGTTCCAAGAAGTCTATGCTATGAAGAAATCTCAGCTAGAGGCAGCCTACGAACGCCAGCAGAAAGAAATTGCGGATCTCAAGGATTTTGTGGCTCGAAACAAAGCGCGTGTTGCAACACGAAACATGGCCATGTCCCGCCAGAAGAAATTGGATAAGATGGATATTATCGAGCTACAAAGTGAGAAACCAAAACCATCCTTTGATTTCAAACCAGCTCGTACGCCAGGGCGCTTTATCTTCCAAGCCAAGGATTTGCAGATTGGTTACGACCGTCCACTTACCAAGCCATTAAACCTTACTTTTGAACGTAATCAGAAAGTTGCCATTATTGGAGCAAATGGTATCGGGAAAACAACTCTCTTGAAGAGTCTCCTAGGCATTATTCCACCTATTGCTGGGGAAGTTGAACGAGGTGATTACCTAGAACTTGGTTACTTTGAACAGGAAGTAGAGGGAGGTAATCGCCAAACACCACTAGAGGCTGTCTGGAATGCCTTTCCTGCTCTCAACCAAGCAGAAGTCCGTGCAGCCCTTGCCCGTTGTGGTCTGACAACCAAGCATATTGAAAGCCAAATTCAGGTCTTGTCAGGTGGGGAACAAGCCAAGGTTCGTTTCTGTCTCTTGATGAATCGTGAAAACAATGTTTTAGTGCTGGACGAGCCAACCAACCACTTAGATGTGGACGCCAAGGATGAACTCAAACGCGCTCTCAAAGAATACAAGGGATCTATTCTTATGGTCTGCCACGAGCCAGACTTCTATGAAGGCTGGATGGACCAAATCTGGGATTTTAACAAGCTAACTTAAAAATAAGGATAAAAGAAATACAGTACCGAATGTGGGTACTGTATTTTTTGGTTTTTAAGATTTAATACTCTTCGAAAATCAAATTCAAACCACGTCAACGTCGCCTTGCCGTACTCAAGTACAGCCTGCGGCTAGTTTCCTAGTTTGCTCTTTGATTTTCATTGAGTATAAAATCGTAGTCTTTCACCACTTCGATGCTGTCGATTGTGATAGCAGTAGTTGGCTTGTCTTTTTCATCTTTTTCGGCTTTGGCAATCTTATCTACAACATCCATACCGTCAATCACTTGACCAAAGACTGGGTGTTTGCCATCTAAACTAGGGTTTCCCCCTTCTTTGTAGGCTTCAATGATTTTCTTTGGATACTTGCTTGTAGGGAGTTTAGCAGAGGTATCTGTAGAGTTTTGGTTGATGAAGAACTGACTTCCATTGGTGTTTGGTTGACCAGTATTAGCCATAGCAAGAGCACCACGGATGTTATAGAGATAAGGAGTAATCTCGTTTTTGAAACCAGTTCCCTTATCTTTAGTCTTATCCTTGTCATGCCAGATGGACTGACCACCTGTACCGTCCCCTTTTGGATCTCCAGTTTGGACCATAAAGCCATCGATGACACGGTGGAAGGTAATGCCGTTATAGTAGCCTTCTTTGGCATGAGTGAGGAAGTTTTCAACCGCTAGAGGAGCGAGTTTAGGGAAGAGTTTAATGCGAATATCACCTTGGCTTGTGTGGAGAATCACTTCGGCTTCATCTTCAGCAACTTCCTTAGAAAGTTGTGGGAAATTGGCGTTTTCGTTTGTTAAAGCATCGTTTAACTCCTTGGCAGATTGTGCTGCTGCTTTGGAGCTTTCCTCAGCGGCAAGACTGGAATCAACATAGTCATCACCACGCAAACTGCGTTGGATGCTGCTACATCCAGCTAGGGCTACAGTTGATAGTAAAAGAAGGGTTGCTAGTTTTTTCATTCTGATCCTCTCAAAAATTCATTTCTACCATTGTACCCTAAAAGGAAGGGGATTTCAAATATTAGTGACAATACAGTTTAAGAGGAAGCCAACCAGAAAGTCGCTTGCTTAGGGGCATCAATGCCATAAGTATACTCAAAGTATTTTGGAAACCAGATCTTAAGAAAGCTCGTAAAGCATCACAATTTAGTAAAGGTTAATTCGAAAGAATTACTATATTTTAAAAGAGCACATTTTCAAAGGATTTTTTCTTTTGGCTTCAATTCCTAATCAATCAATGAACTTAATACTAGGTCTCGAAAAGAATTATGCTTCCTCTTTCTGTCTGAGTTCAAAGAGGTCTTCTACTTTCAGATTAAAAACTTGAGCAATTTTAAGAGCCATTTCCAGCGAAGGATTGTAACGGTTATTTTCCAAGTGCAGAATTGTCTCGCGTCGCATGCCGATGCGGTCGGCTAACTCCTGCTGGGTCATGCCTGTGGACTCACGAACAGATTTAAGCTTAGTAATAATATTGCTTTCTTTAGCCATGCTTATCCTCTACGTTCCAAGATAAAATAGACAACCGCAAAGATGCAAATCAAGGCAGCTATGCTAATAAATATCTGGCCTATGTAAAGAGTGAGAGCCCCCATATACCCAATGATAACTGATAGGATCATCAGTGCGCCTAGTATAAAAACAAACATCAAGCTAGCTGCCTTTGCTAAATTAGCATAAAAGCGTTCGTCCGGAGTTTCCTTGACATTTTTCAAAGAGAAAAAACCAAATACAATCACTTCAATAACGAGGCCAATTCCCAAAATCCATTCTTTAATACCAGAACTTACGCTTGGGGTCGCAATCCAAATTCCTACTGTATAAAAAATGCTTGCTGCAAATATAAGTATCGTGTAAAGCTTAGCAGACAAGTCAAAAATAATCTTTCCCTTACCTTTCTGACTCTTATGTAGCCAGCTCCAAATAGCTACAATTTGACCTGGTACTGAAATACCAGTAATAACTAACTTGGGTCCCCAACTAAGATTAGAACCAAATAAAACAATAAAATCAATAAAGAGAGCTACGGCAATCATTGCAATGAGGCCACGCATTTTTTGACTTTTTTTCATGATAGACTCCTTTTTTGTGTTATAAATATATAACACTTAAATTTTATGTTACAAATATATCATATTTGAATTTGGAAAGCAAGAATTTATGTACCAAGGTGGCAATTATTTGAAAAATTTTTTTAATAAAAACCCTCGCTAGTCAAATAACTAAAGAATTCTTTGAAGCAATGCATCGGATTTGGTTTGGATAGTTTCGTTAATAATATTTGATGATAAAGAATTTTTGAAAAATCTAGATACTGTATGAATATCTACTTTTTTTCTTAGACTGTTACAAAGTCTGTCAGAATAGGCGTTGTAGGTGTAGAAGTTAATTTTTATAGAACTAAATTATTCCCCTATTTAGAATCTATTGATTCATATTTTATAAACTAAAATTAGTAGATATCTTTCTTAAAATCCTTGATATTTCGCTTGGGATTTAGGAGCCAAGCATTCAAATCATGTTCAGGTGAGATGAAGGGCTTAACTTGGTGGTCTTTATCACATTTTTCTAAAATAGTATTCACTGATAGCCTCTTTCAAACATTTATTTCCTACTTCTAACAAATTTATAAATGGTTTAAAAATTTTATAGTCTGTCAAGTTTTTTTCTTGACACCTGTCAGAAATCTGCTATAATAGAACATGTGCTAAATAGCTCAGCTATTTCACTCAAATAAAAAATAAGAAAAGAGACTTTAAAAATGGCAGTTAAAATCCGTTTGACTCGTATGGGTTCTAAGAAAAAACCTTTCTACCGTATCAACGTAGCAGATTCACGTTCACCACGTGACGGACGTTTCATCGAAACAGTTGGAACTTACAACCCACTTGTTGCTGAAAACCAAGTAACTTTGAAAGAAGACCGCGTTCTTGCATGGTTGGCTGATGGAGCTCAACCTTCAGATACAGTTCGCAACATCCTTTCAAAAGAAGGTGTATTGAAGAAATTCCACGATTCTAAATTCTCAAAATAAGTTTAAAGTAGGTTGACAGATGGATACGATTGAAAATCTCATTATTGCGATTGTGAAACCCTTAATTTCACAACCAGATGCCTTAACTATCAAGATTGAAGATACACCAGAATTTTTGGAATATCATTTGAATCTTGATCAAAGCGATGTGGGTCGTGTAATCGGTCGTAAGGGTCGCACTATTTCTGCGATAAGAACGATTGTCTACTCTGTCCCAACTGAATACAAAAAAGTAAGAATCGTTATTGACGAAAAATAAGAAGGGCGGGACGAATGTCTCGCTTTTTTTGCAAGGAGCAGGATATGAAGGATTTAACGTTTAGACAATTACAAGACTATCTACTGGAACATTACTAGCAGTCTCGTACTGAGGAAGGTCTCTTTATGAAGTTAGTGGAGGAAGTCGGAGAAGTAGCTGAGGTTTTGAATGGTCGTTCTGGTAGAAAAGAGGAGGTTCAGGATTCTAACGAGGAACTAGTAAAAGAACTGGCTGCTATCATTCACTACACCGTCGCAATCGCTGTCATCAACCATATTGACCTTACCAAGACTATCTTTGAGAAAGACAAGACTGCAGCCATTAAGTACCAACATGAACGTGATTTGGAAGGATTTTTGAAGGGAAAGTAGAGATGTTGTCCTCTTCCTCCAACTTGAGAAAATCTTTGGAACGTGATAAAATAAAGGATAGAAATAGACTACAGGAGACAAGATGAACTACTTTAATGTTGGGAAAATCGTCAATACTCAAGGGTTGCAGGGTGAGATGCGAGTCTTGTCTGTGACGGATTTTGCAGAAGAACGGTTTAAAAAAGGAGCTGAGCTGGCCTTGTTTGATGAAAAAGATCAGTTTGTTCAAACAGTGACCATTGCTAGCCACCGTAAACAGAAGAACTTTGACATTATTAAATTCAAAGATATGTACCATATCAATGCGATTGAAAAGTACAAGGGATACAGTCTCAAGGTCGCTGAGGAAGATTTGAATGACTTAGATGATGGTGAATTCTATTATCACGAGATTATCGGTTTGGAAGTCTATGAGGGTGATAACTTGATTGGAACCATCAAGGAAATCCTGCAACCAGGTGCCAACGATGTCTGGGTGGTCAAGCGAAAAGGTAAACGTGACTTGCTCTTGCCTTATATCCCACCAGTAGTTCTCAATGTTGATATTCCAAATAACCGCGTCGATGTGGAAATCTTAGAAGGGTTAGACGATGAAGATTGATATTTTAACCCTCTTTCCAGAGATGTTTTCTCCACTGGAGCACTCAATCGTTGGAAAGGCTCGAGAAAAAGGGCTCTTGGATATCCAGTATCATAATTTTCGAGAAAATGCTGAAAAGGCCCGCCATGTCGATGATGAACCATATGGAGGCGGTCAGGGGATGTTGCTCCGAGCCCAACCCATTTTCGATGCCTTTGATGCTATTGAAAAGAAAAATCCGCGCGTCATTCTCCTCGATCCTGCTGGAAAGCAGTTTGATCAGGCTTATGCTGAGGATTTAGCTCAAGAGGAAGAGCTAATCTTTATCTGTGGGCACTATGAGGGTTATGATGAGCGAATTAAGACCTTGGTGACAGATGAGATCTCCCTGGGCGACTATGTCTTGACTGGTGGAGAGTTGGCGGCTATGACCATGATTGATGCTACTGTACGCCTGATTCCAGAAGTGATTGGCAAGGAGTCTAGCCACCAAGATGATAGTTTTTCTTCAGGCCTTCTCGAATATCCTCAATACACACGTCCTTATGATTATCGAGGTATGCTTGTGCCAGATGTACTGATGAGCGGGCACCATGAAAAGATTCGTCAGTGGCGCCTGTATGAGAGTTTAAAGAAAACCTACGAGCGCAGACCGGATTTGTTAGAAAATTATCAACTGACAGCAGAAGAAGAAAAAATGCTGGCAGAAATCAAAGAAAACAAAGAATAAAGGAGATACCTATGCAAGTAATCAAACGTGATGGAGAAATTGCTGAATTTAATCCAGATAAGATTTACCAAGCTATCTTAAAGGCAGCCCAGACTGTCTATGTATTGACAGATGATTTACGTCAAAACCTTGCACAAGTCACTAAGAAAGTGGTTTTGGATTTGGAAGAAGCCAAGGTGGAACGTGCTACCATTAGCATGATTCAGTCTATGGTTGAACATCGTTTGCTGGGTGCAGGTTACATTACCATTGCAGAACACTACATTTCCTATCGTCTACAACGTGACTTGGAAAGAAGTGGTTATGGAGATCATATCGCAGTTCATTTACATTTTGAACAAGTTCGCTAAGAAAAAAGAGTGGGATGAAGCAACTACATCTCACTCTTTCTTAAATCTATTTTTTTGGGCTGTTTGGACAGTTGAAGGGACAAATCGCAGGCGTTGAATATCGCTTATACGGATAATACGGGTCACATTTTTGGCAAAATTTTTCACAATAATTTGCTGTCCTTGCTGATCGTATTTGATGATGTCACCTGTAAAACTTGTCTCTGACAAGATAAGGTGAACAGCGGTTTGTTTCTGGATAGCCTCTTCAATAGTGGCTGTAAGGGAGTTGCTTTCAGTCTGATCTGGTTCTTCAAGTCCATTTAAAAAGTCATGTATTTTACCTAGAACTTGCTGGAATTTATGTCTCATATTGGCCTCCCTTCTTTTATATCAATATTATATAAAATTTTCCTAAAATCTACAAGATTTTACGAATAATCAGATGAAAGCTAAAAAGGAGAAGAAAATGGCAGAATTTACATTTGAAATCGAAGAGCACTTGTTGACTCTTTCTGAAAACGAAAAAGGTTGGACCAAGGAAATCAACCGTGTGAGCTTTAATGGAGCCCCTGCAAAGTTTGATATTCGTGCTTGGAGTCCAGATCATACTAAAATGGGCAAAGGGATTACTCTCTCCAATGAAGAATTTCAAACGATGGTGGATGCTTTTAAAGGAAAATAAGTTGTCAAAATGAAAGAAAAGGATATTGAGTTATGACAACTCGATATCCTTTTTTAGTTAGTAAAGTAAGCCTGATTTTTAAGACGTTGAAGTAGTGGACGGCTAATAAAACTAATAGCAATAATTTTACCAAGATCTGGGATGATAAAGGGAATGACCCCCACAACAAGAGCTTTTTCAAATGTCATTCCAGCTAGGAAATGCAAGCTGAGAATCCCTCCGACAAAGACAAGGGCATCACCCAATAGATTTGCAAGAAAAATCTTGACAATCCCGCTCTTGCTGTTAGTTAGGGAAGAAGTAAGTCCAGAGTATACAAGATAAAACCAAAGATAGCCTGCAGTAGGACCAACTAAAGCCTGAAAACCAGCTCCACCTCCTGCAAAAACAGGAAGACCGATAGCACCTAGAAGAAGATAGAGTCCCACAGAAAGTACAGCCTCTCTCGGTCTAAAGACAGTAGCAATCAAGCCGATTGCAAAGTTTTGCAGAGTGAAGGGGACGGGTCCAATTGGAAGACTGATTTGTGCCAAAACAGCAATGAGAGCAGCCCCAATAGCAGGGATAGCATAAACGTGAGCTTTTTTCAAAATAGCTAACCTCTTTTCTGATATATAGTAACTATTATACTCGTAGAGGAATTATTGTCAACCTATTTTTAAAAACAAGGTAACAAAAATTGTAACAGCCGATTTGATTCACAAGAGAAGTTGGATAATTGTTTTTTATCGATTTGTAAATCGCCTTTATAGATAATCTCATTTTATCAATAAAAAATATACTATAAATACTTGACAAACTAAAATATTAGTATTAAATTAATATTATAAACGCTTACAAATAAATGTGTTCAATTTTAAAATAGAGAATTATTACTGAGTTTTTGTCAAATATTATAATTCAAGGAGAAGTAAAATACAAAAAATTTACTAAGAAGAAGTTCATTTTGCTGGCTACAAGTTTTTTCAGTTTTGGATTTGCTACTACAGCTAGTGTTGGTAGTGAAACTACAGCAATCCCAGTTCTATATCCGATTATTGATTTATGGAAGTATGGTGTAAGTGATAGCTATGGTTATTCGAATTACTTTGTTAGTTCTTCAAATAATATTAGTTCAGAGTCATCAGTAACGAATATTTTGGGAACGTTAAAGTTCACGATAAAAAAGATTATAGATGGACATTTTCAAGCAAAAAATTTGAAATGATGTTCGATTAAATGCACATTGGGATTATTATAGATTTTAAAAAATAATTTATGAAAACAAGAGACCCAATTATAAAATAGAGTCTTTTGTCATATGGTAATTGCTTATGAAATTAAAATTATGTATCATTGGATTCTTCTTTTGTTTGATTGCTACAATTGGTCTGGTCACTATTAGTGATACCGAAATCCCCATACCTTTACCAATTGATGGTGCTTTTTCTATCCAAGGAAAAAGTAATCTTTCTAATAACGAAATATACGAAATGGTTCGTGACTTATCAAAAACGGAAAAGGTTACCATTTACAAGCCAATCGTTCAGAGTTCGGGTCAGTTGAAGTATGTAAACTTTGATGATGTAAATAATGAACAATTAAAGTCAGCACCAATAGTAGGGATGTATTACACACTTGGGAAAATAGATGTAGACAGTTTGAAACCACTTACGATGACTGGACTACAAACAGTATATATGGCTTATCCTTGGTATATAGGAGGAATATTACAATTTACTGGAACTTTAAGAATACTGTTAATGGGTTCAATTTACTTAACTTTATTAGTTGTTTTATTTGTTGTTAGGACGAGGCAGATCAAAGAAGGAGTGATACGACGTTCTTTGGGCTTGCCTGTATACGACCTTAGAAGAGAGTATGTCATTTCTCTTATTTTTGAACTGATTATGATGGCTTTATTGATGATTTCTTACAGTTCTTTTTTGGGTAATGGTTTCTTCACCTATAGTTCTAAGTTATTTTTCTCTCTGCTTTTAACGAATTTTATACTATTTCAAATCATTGATCTCATTACCTTTGTTTTATTATGTGACTATTAGTCTGTCTCGCTCCGTTAGGTGCGAGACAAAAAAACCACCCGCTATGCGGGTGCGCGTCGAAGGTTATACCAAAAAAACTCCGAACGCGATACAATAAAGGTGTTCAAGCCAATTGTAAAGCGAAAGGAGAAAAATATGGCACAAAAGGCTCATAGTTTATCGCACACAAAGTGGCACTGTTCTATCACATTGTGTTCACCCCTAAGTATAGACGAAAAGTTATCTATAATCAATATCGAAGTAGTTTAGGAGAAATATTTCATCGTTTGTGTAGTTATAAAGGAGTTGAAATTATCTAGGATCACTTAATGCCAGACCATGTACATATGTTAGTAAGTATTCCACCAAGGATAAGTATTTCGAGTTTCATGGGCTATTTAAAAGGAAAAAGTTCACTCATGATGTTTGATAAACACGCCAACCTCAAGTACAAGTTTGGGAATCGGCATTTCTGGGCGGAAGGTTATTATGTAAGTACGGTGGGACTCAATGAAGCCACAATTAAGAAATATATCCAAGAACAGGAAAAGCATGATATAGCACTAGATAAATTAAGTGTAAAAGAATATGAGGATCCCTTTAGGGATAGTAGTAAGTAATACTAAAGCCTCTTTGAGAGGCAAGTGACGAGTCAAGAGCAATGAGG
>NZ_VMLI01000026.1:0-14768 GCF_013276625.1 Streptococcus sp. 9903
CTTCTTAGCTTGCGCTTTGCGTATGACTTCTTGCTTCGGCAATTCTCTCCCTACTGGGTTCACATTCCTAATATCACTCAATCCTTGGTTTAGGGCGCTCTCAACTTGGTTGATATGCTGAGCTTGATCAATTCTGCGTAGAGCATTCCGTGCAAATGTCTCTACTTTTGCAGTGGCACCTTTTTGTTCCACTTGAGACAAATTCCTATTGCCAGTAATGCTACTATTTTTATCTCTAAGCGCTTGTTCTATTTGTTGAAGAGCGTTCCCTTTGAATTCCGAAGTAGTTCTAGAGTGCCATTGGTTCACAAGGAAAACTTCATTCCCGTCTTTTCCACGCATCCCTGCTGCATAGTCTAGTTTACCAAGATCTCTATTTCCCTCAGTTTCAAAGCTTAGTTTATAAGATCTATCTGAGTTAGGAAGTCGAAGGTAATATAATGATGCAGCAGCATCTCTTTTTATATTAGATATTTTTTCATTGGAAATAGCTTGATTTTCAGTACTCTCAGCTCGTCTTTCGTAAGGTTGAGTATTATAGGCTCTCCATGTAGCTAACTCCTCTAAACTCCCGCGTGGAGCAGCTAAAGGCCCGATTTGCCTACCGAGACCACTATGCGAAATGGTTCCTTTTGTAACTTCTCTGAACCCTAGATTTATCCTCTTTAATTTTTCTACCAAATCTAGACCATCTTGAGCCGGAGCATATGTTCCCCCACTACGTTCATGATAACTGATTCCTTCAGTACCCCTTCTAACGGTTTGCCCTGATGGAATGGTAAACCACACTTCCGTAAGACCGGGCATCATCCTGTAATTATCTTTGTTGATCTCAATTGTCCACCTAAAACCTCTGTCAGTAGGCTTTACTGTGACAGTTAGATACTTAGAACCCTCTGATGCCAGCTTCACTGACTCATCTCTTGGTTTTCTATTTGAATAGAAAACATAAGTATACTTATCATAAGGAGAATGCCCCTCTATGTCCGTCCTTTCAAAGTAACTTTCTCTAGCTGTTTTAAATTCTTCAGAGTAGTTTTCCCCAGCTCTTACAGACCTTGCAGACCTTCCACTATAGGTAGCATTACGAAAATCAGAGTAGCCACCATCGCGTGGCTGCGGGGTTACTCCTCCAACTGTAGTCTCTTCTCCATATTTTTCTTCCAGCACTCCTTCGATGAGGTCTCGGGATTTTTTCAGGTCGACTAGGGCAGCGGCAAAATCTTCTTGGCTGATGGTATCACCTTTAGAAAAGGCTTCATTGAACTTATCAGCTGCTGCTTTTGCTGCTTGGATTTTATCTTCCGACGCTCCGTACCGTCGGAGTTTCTTGGTGATATCCTCCAATTCCTTTTTTAGTCCATAGACGCCGTTCTCACCTTCTGTCGTATTGGTGTAGGTTGGGAGTTCTTGTGGAGTAGATTGAGAGTTAGCTTCAGGAGCTGCTTCCTTTCCTCCATCAGTTGGACTGACTTGGTTTGCAGCTGGTTCGAGATCGGTTAGTCCACCTCTTTTACGACGCTTTCCACCAGTTGCTTGCTCAGTTGCAGTTCCGTTTGGTTCGACAAGCTTATTATTTGTCGAACCTGCTTCACCCAAGTCTGTCAATTTTGGTAGCGATGGCTCCAAGGCTTGATTGACACGGCTCGTCAGCTCTTCCATAGCTCTTACTTGCTCATCAACTTGCGCTTGCGTTGCTTTTGGATTCTCTAAGACCGCCTTAGCCTTTGCAAGACCTTCTTCGACTTCAGCGTGGAGAGCCTTCATGGAGTCTAAGGTTAGATTTGCCAACAAAGCTTCTAGGGTGCCTTGGGTCGATTTGGCTGCTGTCTTATCAGCAGTAGGAGTTGATTCTTCTCTCTCTTTTATTTCTCCCACTTGAGGACCTTCTTGACCGACTGGAGCAGGTTTAGACCTATCTAGCTCTTGCCCTTGATTTGCTTCCTCAGCTGTAGCGCCTTGCGCTTTTAGCTCACTCGCAAGCTTACCTTCAGCTGGCTGTTCGATCACAGTCTCCTTCAGCTCTCCTTCATCCGACTCCTGCAGATTCCCATCAGGGTTACCAGCAGACCCAGCAACCACTTCACTAGCCGTAGCCAGAGACACATCAGGCGCCTGCGCTTGAACCCCATTTGCGAAAAACATCAATGCCGCAACCGCAACACTAGCAGCACCAAAATGGTATTTACGAATAGAATAACGGAAAATTTTCTCTCCGTTATCCTTATTGCTTTTTCTAAACATAAGCATAAATCCTTTCTTCGTCTAAGTGCTTTCTCAAGCTTAGAAAGCGTACAAGAAGCCGACAGACGATAATATATCAACTATATAGTAACACTTCTGACATACAAATCAACCCCCCCTCTCTGACAAGATAGAGTCAGGAAAGGTAGGAAAAGCTATATATATATATATATATATATATATAAAGGTATATAAAGCCTTTTGATACAACTTATTTTTTAACAAAGAGACAAGGATTATACTACATTTATATATGCAAATTCTCTGATGCGCCGATATTACAATATTGTTACATTTTAATTACATAGGTATTTCAAAATATATGATAGAAGCCTGAGTATTTTATAGTAATTTCCATCCTATCAATTAGGTCAACAGTTGAGTGTTACACCCTATTCTCAGCAAAGGACTATGATCAGCATTTCCTAGCCGCTAGGACGCTCCAAATCACCTATTCTAATACTCAAGAGCAAACTAAGAAGCTAGCCGCAAGTTGCTCAAAACAGTGTTTTGAGGTTGTGGATAGAACTGACGGAGTCAGTTACTCATACCTACGGCAAGGCGACGTTGACGTGGTTTGAAGAGATTTTCATTGAGTATAATTTTAACTTCTTATTTTTCATTCCTATTCCTTAAATAAAAAGCTCACTAAAAAAGTGAGCAACATTTCCAATGAGATACTTCTGTTGGCGAGCGCGTCTCTCCGCCCCCTCATTGCCTTGCGAAGAGGCTTGGCGAATCGAAAGGAGGTGTTTTTTCCTGTTTTCAATTCTACTTATTTTTGCACATTTTTTTAATTTTATCAAACAAAAAAAACGCAAGCCGAAGCCTGCGAAAAGTTTTTTTTATAACCATTTAATTTCTTTCACATCTGTTTTACGAACTTTAGCATATTTCTTAGCGCTTGTAAAATGTAGAGTAACCGGTTTAAACACTCCACTTTTATCTCTTCGTAAACCTAAAATTGCGGATCTTTTGTTTCTATCTTCAAAAAATATGACGTCCAACTTCATAGTGTTTTTAGATAAATCTTTGGCTAGGATACAACAACTTGTTATCTTAGAATAGAAGATATCACCGATAAAACTATACAAAGATATCCTTTCTATAACATCGTTGTACATGGGATTATTTTTATATTCTTCCAAAATAAAAACACCAGCTTGAATAGCAGGTATTGTTTGACTAGCATAATCTCGTGTGATTTTGCGCAAGCCAAATAAGTGATGTAAATCAGTCAAGCAAAAATCTACTTCGAAAGTCTCTAAATGCTTATAATTCGTTGATACTTGACATGTTTTTCCATCGAATTTCTCTTGATAATCTAAAATACAATCAAGTAAGTTCAACGACAAACTCCATATTTTCTCAAAATAAAAAAAGCACGGGGCAGTTCTCACTACTGCCCAAAGTGGATGATTAGAGTCGGCTTCTCTAACTCCCTATGTTGTGCTTATTAGGCTTATCGCAAGGGAACAGTTTTTAGCTCTGCCAAGCCACATAGCGTGCTTACTACTATGTGTCCATGTCTCCATGGATTGCCGAGCGGTTTAACGACGTTTTGGGAGTCGGGATAACGAGAAAAGTGATACTTTTACGTTTTTTCCAACTTAATTATGACATCTTTCTTTAAAAAAGTCAATATTTATCGCTTTCTTTAACGAAAAAAATCCCACAAGAACGAATCCTGTGGGGAGATACACATTTTAGAAAAGCTTTCCTTTATTCTACTATTTTTCTTGTATTTTATCATTTAGAATGATAAAATACAAGTTTTTTGATAAAATCACCAAAAACTACTCGCTATCCCCTCTCACATCACCCTACATATCGTTTAACATACGACTGATAGTTCAGGGAAACTTTAAGGACAACTTTTCTCTCATCCCCTATGCAGGACTTACGATTACATTTATACTCCTATAGGCTCAATTTGACACTTTTCTTCTTCGAAGTGCTCATATGCCTCCTGAATAGTGAGTTCGATTTATCCAAATTTATTTTTGTCTATTTTGATGAACACTTCCACTAAGATAGTCTGAAAATGAATTTGCACCAATTTTTCTTCTCTTTTTAAGCATATTATTCCAGATATGATTGCCCTCTTGTTCAGTAATAAATTGCTCTTGAAACGCTTCAACCAGTATATCTCCTGTTGTCATATGTTCTAAAGAAAATTCTTCTACATATGGTTTAACATCTCTTAGGTTATTACTTCCTAATATCCCATTATGCTTTTTCGCTAAGGAAATAGAAGCCGCTTCTCCCTTACCAATAACCTTGTTACTATCATGATTTCTTGTTAAATTTCTATATAATTCGTATTCTTCAGTTCCAATGTCTATGCTCACAATCTCAGCCGAACCCTTAGCTACCAACTGGTCTATCCTAGATTTTAAATGGGGGATTGTAGGTATATTGATTTCATCATACACCTCTTGTGGAATAACAATTTTACCCGAATAGAGCTTTTCTAAAAGATATTCAGTGCCAACCCATAAAAATGCTGAAATACAATCTGTATCAATAAATACACGACTAGTCAAACGACAACTCCCCCTCTTCATCTAGCCCATATACAATATCATATCTGAAAGCATCTAGTAGCAGTTCCTCATACTTCCCTTGCGAAATTCTGTTATTTTCTAAAAGTTGTTCAGTCGATTTAATATAGTGTCCTAATACCATTTCCTTTTTACTTTCTGACAAAGGACGATATAAACTTGTATCATAGCCTAATCTTGAAGCTGTCTCTATAACACTAATATCCATATTTTTAATTTCTTCTGCGTCAAGGTATCCATCATTCCGCAATCTATATAACATAGCTTTATGACTGATACCATAAAACTGACCTAATTTTATAATATCTTCTACTTCAAGATGAGTTCTATTGGCATTTTCTCTTATTTCCTCAACCATCCTATACAGTGAAGATGGGGAAATTAAAAAATAAGAAGCAAACTGATCCGCTTTTCTTTCAGTTTCATCTCCTTCACCAATCAAAATAAAACTGACTGAACTCTTCTTCACCTCATCATAATAAAGATGATACAGTTCATGTGCTAAAGAAAATCTTTGCCTTCCTAATGACATGTCTGAATTGATTACAATGAGACTGGACCGAGTTCCTTTATAACAGACTCCGCTAATATTCTTTCCGAGTCCATAAAATACCAGCGTCAAATTTTCTATCTTTTGTACCAATTTAAAAATATCTATCGGCGCTTCACCATCAGCTCCCAACTTTTTTCTAAGATTTGAAGCTTTATTACTTAAATCCATTTTATCAATCATTTATTTTGTCTCCAATAGCTGATCTATCTCAAATTGATTCAATACAATTTTATTGATTTTCGCTAAAACTTTAAGATCTTGGTCTACTATTTTATTTTTTCTAAACGATATGACACACTGTTGTTCAGCTTGTTCGCCAAACAAAAGATATTCAACCGTACAGCAAAATAGAGCAGATAGTTTCTCAATAACATCCGACGTGATATTCCTTTCACCTTTTTCCATTTTGGCAATCATACTTTGATTCAAAGACAAATATTCAGCAATCTTATCTTGAGTAAGATTTGAAGATATTCTAAGTTCTTTTATTCTTTTTCCAACATCACATACATTTATCATATTCATACACCTCTCATAAAAAGAATAGCACACTCTTGTCATAAAGTCAATTTTTTAAATAAAAAAATTATGACAAAACAAGAAAGCAATTTATTGATGTTACTTAAAAATCCAAAATTGATGATAGTAAACCTATTTGATGAGTTCCTATCAAAAATCGTATCTTCAACCTCAAAACAGTACTTAAAGTTATCCGACTCGGTTTACATTGTCAAATTTATACTCAATGAAAATCAAAGAGCAAACTAGGAAACTAGCCGCAGGCTTCTAAAAACACTGTTTTGAGGTTGCAGATGGAAGCTGACGTGGTTTGCACTTTGATTTCCGCAGAGTATTAGACTTTATTTGAACATAACTTTATAGTTTGATTTTTGATTTTTATTTAATATAGTAGCAAAAATTGAAGGAAATATCTCCACAAGAAAACGCATACTATTAAGCTTTTTCAAGACCTAATAATATGCGCTGTTCTGATTTGAAAGACATTCCATTATTATTTTACTGTTATCAAGCCTTCAGGCTCGACTGTAAATTCTGGTTTTTCTGCTATCGTACCATCTTCTTTAAGGTAATACCAGCCATCATTTGATTTGACAAAGGCATTGGAAACCATGTCCCCATTTTGACTATCAAGATAGTACCAAGTCTCCTTGTATTTGATCCAGCCTGTTTTCATAGCACCTTCTCCATCGAAATAGTACCACTTCTCAGCGATTTTCTTCCAACCTGTAGCCATTTCGCCTGACTGGTCAAACCAGTACCAGTTGCCGTCTATGTGCTTCTTCCAGCGGTCTGCAAGCATATAGCCTGAACCGTCAAAGTAATACCAGGTACCATTGACTTTCTCAAACTTATCTTTTGGATAAGAACCATCTGAGTGTACATACCAGGTACCAGTATCGTTCTGTTGCCATCCTGCTTCAATCGTCAAGCCGTTTTCAATATCCTGCTTGAATTGCTCACGGCTAATACCCCATTTGGCAAGATAAGGATAGGGGTCAATGTGATCTGAGTTATTATTGGGTTGGTTATTGGTGCAATATTCGTGTGTCTTGATACCTGCCAAGTCGTCTGTATCAAGTGTTTTCGGTATACCAGCTTCATCCGCTAGATTGCGCAAGAGTTCGATATAGAGACGATAGTCAATCAGAAACTCTTCTTTTGATTCATGGCTTTCAATCAGTTCAACTTGTGCATAACCTTCTGCATTCCAACCGCCCCCAACGTCCCAGGCACCATTATCAACAGGTCCTACCTGCATAACACGACCATTACCGACTACGTGAGAAAAGAAGCCCAATTCAGGATCTTTTCTGTAATGGTAGTCAGCCTCATTTTGCACCGTTGAGTTACGGTTGCCTGTGGAATGGGCATGGACTTGCCTATATGGTTGCACGCCGACTTGAGGCAAATCTGTTCTTAATTTACTCACATCAATTTCCATATTCTACTCCTTATCAATTAAAACAACTTATTTTTTACAATCCAGAACCAGAAACTCCTTTATCTCTACCTTACAAAGAAGACAATCTTAGTCACGATTAGGCTTGTAGATAGAACTTTAGAACGCACTATTTTGACACTATAAATAGGACTGACAAGATCTGTATTCTATCTACAATAACACCCCAGACTAAAAAGCTTTTCAAAAGTATATTTTTACAGTCTCTATATGTCCTTTTCATAAATACTATACTTTATTATATCATATAAAAGAAGTCAAAAGCCTGTTAAACTATTTTCAAGACCAAACTAAAGAGGAGAACACAAGTTTTTTCGATTTTCACTAGAGGAAAGAGATTTTATTCAGTAAATCGAGCTATGATGACACTTTTGTTGCCAAGATGGCCTTACCTTCTTTTATCAAGGGGTGACGGAAAAGCGAAAAGTACAGTTGAACTGTCATGGCAACCCAGATGAGGGGTTCACAAAGAATAACACCCTTATATCCTGCCCAAGGAATAATCAAGACCACAAAAGCGATTTTCCCGATTAGTTCAATAAAGCTAGAAACTAGAGGAAGGACTTTTTGCCCCAAGCCCTGCAAACAATTACGATAAATCAACAAGAGACTCAAAATAGGATAAAAGGCTGAACTGATTTGCAGATAGAGACTTCCATTTTCTACCAAGTATACATCCATCGAACTAGACAAGAAGGAAACCAAGGCTGGACTGGCAAAAAAGAGGAAGACACAAACAAACACTGCCCAGGACATACTTAGAAGACTACCGATTCGAAGACCTTGAACAATGCGGTCTGGTCGCTTAGCTCCTAGATTCTGAGAAGAAAAGGTCGTCATAGATGCAGAAATAGCGGTCATAGGAAGAAGGGCGAAAGCCATAATGCGTCGCGCCGCTGTTTGAGCACTAATAATCACGGCTCCAAAGGTATTAACAGAAGACTGTAAAATCACACTTCCGATAGATACAATTGAACTCATCAAGCCCATAGCCAAACCTTGTTCCAAGAGATCCGCGTACAAGGCCTTGTCCCATTTGAAATGTTTAAACTGTGGCAAAAGTTCTGGCACACTCTTACGAATATAGTAAAAGCAGAGAACCGCTGATAAACCTTGCGAAATAATGGTAGCAAGTCCTGCGGATTGAACTCCCAGATGGAATTGCGTAATAAAATAGAGATCCAGAACCACATTAACCAGAGCAGAGAAAATCAAAAAACCAAGCGCAGCCAGACTGTCCCCAATGGACCGCAACAAACCTGCAAAGAGATTATAAGCGAAGCTAACACCGACACAGGTCACAATCATAGAAATATATTGATAGGACTGGGGAAGAATTTCTGCAGGGGTATCTAGGTATTGCAAGAGTGGATACAATCCAAAAAAGCCCAGTAGCATCACTACAACACTCAAAAGAGCACCTAAAATCCAGGTGGCTGCTACTGCCTCCTTAATTTTTGTGAAGTCACAAGCTCCATAATAGCGAGCAATAACAATCCCCATCCCATTGCCAACACCAAGAGTAAAACCTACAATCAGGTCAAAAATCGCTGTCGTCGCTCCTACTGCAGCCAAGGATTCTTGACCAAGAAATCGCCCAACAATCAAGACATCAGCAGTGTTATAGAGTTGCTGAAAGATATTAGACAGCAAGATTGGGAAGGCAAAACTCACAAGCGAGGGAAGAATCGGACCATGTATCAGGTCCACTGTTCGTTTTTTATTCATAAGGCTATTATATCAGCTTTCTAGTGGAGCGACAAGAAACAGCAAACTATAGATAATCTAAAAACTTGAATCAAAAATCGAAAAAGTAGCGGATTTCTCCACTACTTTAACAACTTATTCTTCAATTTCGATTTCAAGTTCATCGCCTAGGTCAAGTGTAACTTCTTCATTCACAGAATCTGCTTGAACTGCTTCATCTTTTTTGTTTTCAGTATCTTGTTCTGAAACTTCTTCTCCATCAATCAAGCCAAATTTAGAACGGACTTGCTTATCAATTTCATCAAAGATTTCTGGGTGATCTGCCAAGTATTTCTTAGCATTCTCAGAACCTTGCCCAATTTTTTCATCCTTGTAAGAATACCAAGCTCCTGCTTTTTTGATAATATCCAAGTCGCTTGCAATCTTCAAGAGTTCACCAGTCTTAGAAATCCCTTCTCCGTACATGATTTCAACGAAGGCTTCCTTAAATGGTGGAGCCACCTTGTTTTTCACGACCTTGATTTTAGTTTCTTTACCGACATTGGTATCTTTTTGGTCACCAGTTCCCTTGATTTGTGTGCTTCCACGAACATCCAAACGAACTGATGCGTAGAATTTCAAAGCACGTCCTCCAGGAGTTGTTTCTGGATTTCCAAACATAACTCCAACTTTTTCACGCAATTGGTTAATAAAGATGGCAATTGTTTTGGTTTTATTAATAGAAGCACCGAGCTTACGCATGGCCTGGCTCATCATACGAGCCTGCAAACCAACGTGGCTATCTCCGATATCTCCATCAATTTCCGCACGAGGTACAAGGGCAGCAACTGAGTCGACCACGACAAGATCAACTGCACCTGAGTCAATCAATTTTCCTGCAATCTCAAGACCTTGCTCTCCTGAGTCTGGTTGGGACAAGAGCAATTCGTCAATGTTAACACCAAGAGCCGCAGCATAAGCTGGATCGAGGGCATGTTCCGCATCGATAAAGGCTGCAATCCCGCCTTCTTTTTGTGCTTGCGCAACTGCATGAAGGGCAACCGTTGTCTTACCAGATGACTCTGGTCCGTAGATTTCGATGATACGTCCCTTAGGATAACCACCTGAACCAAGGGCAATATCAAGAGCCAAAGAACCTGAGCTCATCACTTGCACCTTTTGCTCGGCACGTTCACCCAAACGCATGATTGAACCTTTACCAAAGTCTTTCTCAATCAATTTGAGAGCGTCATTCAAGGCCTTTTCACGTTCTGCCCCAAATTTTTTTGAAATTTCATCTAATTTTTTTGGTTTTTTCGCCATTCTATTCTCCTACATTCTAATGGTCCTCAGACCTATCTACTATTATATCAAAAGTTAGTCACTTAATAAAGCCTTGCGAACTAGGTTAAAGGCATGCATAACCGCAATGTGGCGTACATCTGCTCGACTTCTGCCTCCAATATTAACCTTGATGACCTCAGTTCCATGCTCTTGAGCCAAGCCTATGAATACTGTCCCAGCTGGATGTCCTTCTAGGCTATCTGGACCTGCCACTCCAGTCAAACTCATTCCAAAATCAGACTGGGTCTTGATTCGTGCCTGCTCAGCCATCTTCTGAGCTGTAAATTCAGACACCACACCATGTTCTTCCAAATTCTTGACAGGAATATCCAACATCTTTGATTTTTCCTCCAAGCTATAGGTTACAAAACCACCCTTAAATATACTTGAAGCACCCGAAAAATCCGCCACAGTTGCTTGGAAAAGCCCTGCCGTCAAACTCTCAGCAGCCGTGATGGTTTTCCCTTGTTTTTTCAGTTTTTCTACCACAATGCTGGCTAAACTAGTCTCCTCTCCATAACCATAACAGAGGTCTCGTAAAGGAATTCCTTCGAAAGTCTGGTGATCCAAGATTTGATTTTCCAAGATATCCAGCGCCTGATTTGCCTTTTCTTGACTGCTAGCCTTTATTGACAGACGCAGAGTGACTTCTCCTGTCTTTGCATAAGGTGCCAAAGTCGGATCTGTTTGATTATCAATCAAATCAGACAAAATCGTAACCAACTGACTTTCGCCAATCCCAAAGAAACGAAGAACTCGGGAATATAGCCTACTCCCTGTCATAAACTTAGGTAGAAGTTGGTTTAAAACCATGGGTTTTAATTCACTTGGTGGACCGGGAAGGACGACATAGGTCACTCTATCGACTTCCAATATTCCCCCCACAGCCAGTCCTGTTTCGTTTGGCAGTGGAGTCGCTCCTTCTACAATTTGAGCTTGTCTTTCGTTATTCGGTGTTCGGGCATAGTCTGGTCTCTGGGCAAAAAAGACATCCAACTTCTCCTGCGCCTGAGGGTCAAAGACTAATTCTTTCCCTAAAAATTTAGCTAGAGTTTGTTTGGTCAAATCGTCCTCAGTTGGCCCTAAACCGCCTGTCAAAATCACCAGACTACTACGTTGACTGGCAATCTCAAGCAAAGACAAGAGACGAGCTTCATTGTCTCCTACAGCCGTCTGAAAATAAACATCTACCCCAATCTCTGCTAGTTTTTCCGATAAAAACTGGGCATTAGTATTGACAATCTGTCCTGTCAAAATCTCTGTTCCAACAGCAATAATTTCTGCTTTCATGTTTCCTCCTACCTATCTATTCGTATTTTTTTGAAAAAATCGCAGGAAATTTCCCACGATTGATTTTTTATTTGTATCAAGAAAGTTAATTATCTTCGTCACTAACAGGCACCCGTCCAAACAAATCTTCAAATAAGACAACATTTGTTTCAAGCTGAGTGACTTCTTCTTGTCCCAAAGAACGTCTCAAAAGATTCTGCATTTCCAACATGTGGTTTCTCGTAACAATTTGATAAGAAACGCCTTGTAGCATCTCCCCTTCACCCTTCAACTGTTGTGTTTCAATGGTTTTAAATGAATCTTTATAGCCTAGCAAGTTAGGGATACTTTTTGCAGACAAATCAATATTGGTCTGCATATTGTCACTCAAAGCTTTTAGAATCTCTTGATAATGACCAACGCTATTTAAACTGAGAGCTTTTTCCATGACTTTTTGAATAACTTCACGTTGACGTTTTTGACGACCATAATCTCCCTCAGGATCTTGGTAACGCATTCGTGCATAGACTAGGGCTTCTTCTCCCCCAATATGTTGCTCCCCAACACCGATAGAAATGGTATTAAATTCTTCTTGGTCACTGATAGAAATTGGGAAACCTAGGGTATTATTGACTGTAATACCACCTACTGCATCCACTAGTTTTTGCAACCCTTTCATATTGACCATCACATAGCGATCAATATGGATATTCATCATTTTTTGAATGGTTTCTATAGCAAGCTCTGCTCCACCATCTGCATATGCTGAATTCAGTTTCGCTTCATGAGCCTGACCATTCCCTGATTCAATGCGGGTCAGAATATCCCGCTCTAAACTCATCATCGTTGTTTTTTTTGTTTTAGGATTCACTGTCATCAAGATCATGCTATCACTTCTACCGACCCAAGTTTCAGTTCGTTCAGCATTTCCGGTGTCCACTCCCATTAACAGAATGGTTAGAGGTTCAGTCGCTTCAATAACCTTGGTTTCTTCGCCGATTTTTTTATAGGTTTTAGCTAAGGTTTCTGTCCCTTGTTGATAAATAGTATAAGCAAAAATACCTGCTCCTACTACAGTTACAGAAAGTAAAGCTAGCACCATTCCAATAATTTTTTTAACCATATTTCTACTAATCGATCAGTTTACCCATCAAGTAAACATCGATAAATTTCCCTTCTTCTATATATGCCCCACGCTCTTGGCGACCTTCAATGACAAAGCCATGCTTTTGATAAAGATGAACTGCAGCCTGATTACGAGTTTGGACAGTCAGTTGGAGACGACGCAGAATGCCACTTGCTTGTGCCCACTCTATCGCTTTTTCTAGCAACAAACTTCCCAAGCCATTATTCCAATATCTTTTTCCAATCACAATAAAGAGATCTCCAATATGACGAACTCTCTTACGCTGGTCAGCTGTGATATTTACAATACCAGCAATTTTATCATTTAAGAATGCAAGTAAGGTTATCTGATTGTCCGAACTAGCTTGCTTGTTGAGGAATACTTCCATCTCCTCACTGGTCAAGAGAATACCATCTCCGTCTAAGCTGGTAAAGTCTGTCTCCAAACTCACACGATTTAAAAAGGCCACTAATTCAGCTGCATCTTTAGGCTCTGCTTCTCTAATGAGCAATTCATACTCCATGTTGAAGCTCCTCCAAGAGTTTTTCTGCACGCAAACCCTTTGCCTGAAAATTTAAACGGCGACCGTCTTCTTCTTTTAGAATTTCCAACTCTACATAAGTATCTGGCAAGGCATCTCCTAAGAGATTTCCCCACTCAATAACAGTCACTCCGCCACCAAAGAGAAACTCATCCAAATCGATAGAATCCGCATCTCCTTCAATACGATAAACATCTAAATGGAAAAGCGGAAGACACCCTTCATACTCTCTTACGATAGTATAGGTGGGACTTTTAATCATTTGAGAAATCTGTAAACCTTTAGCAAGTCCTTTAGTAAAAGTCGTTTTACCTGCACCCAGTTCTCCAGTTAAGATTAAAACATCATTCTTTTCTAATAGATGACCCAAACGCTCCCCTAAGGCTTGCAACTCTTCTTCATTTTTTGTGTACATACTCTTATTATACCAAAAACTTTTCTTTTGTGTCTATTTTCCTGCTAAACTTACCATCATAACATCCATAATGTAACTTCTCAAAGTAACTTCCACTTGCCTGACCAAAGTGGAAATTAGTCTAAAACGGATTTTTATGGTGGAATTAAGTGTGAGACGTTTGAGTTAGAAACGAGGTCTACTATGACAAAACATAAACACCTTACCCTTTCAGACCGTAATGATATCCAATTAGGTTTAGAGCGCAGTGAAACCTTCAAAGCTATTGGACAATCCATTCTAAAAGACCCGACTACTGTTTCTAAAGAAGTCAAACGAAACAGACAAGTCCGAGAGTCTACATGCCATAACCTTCCTTGCCCTCTACTCGACAAAGCTCCCTTTGTCTGTAACGGCTGCCCTAAAAGAAGACAGAATTGTGGCTATAAGAAGATCTTCTACCTCGCTAAGCAAGCTCAAAAACAATACGAACAAACTCTTGGCGAAGCTCGTGAAGGAACTCCCCTCAATTCCAAGACCTTCTGGGACATGGACAAAGTCATTTCTGATGGGGTTAAAAAAGGACAACACATCTATCATATTCTCAAAACTCATAACCTTGATGTCAGCTCCTCAACTGTCTATCGACACATCCGAAAAGGGTACCTATCTATCGCTCCGATTGATCTTGCCAGAGCCGTTAAATTCAAAGAAAGACGAAAAAGTAAGCTACCTTCCATCCCTAAAGAAGCTAAAAAAGGCCGTTCCTATGAGGATTTCCAAAACTATTTAGCACTGAATCAACTAGACTCTTGGCTGGAAATGGACACAGTTATGGGGAGAATGGGAGGTAAAGTCCTACTCACCTTCAATCTATCTTTCTGTAACTTTATCTTCGCTAGACTTCTGGATAATAAAACTGCCCTTGAGGTTACCAAACATCTCTATGACATCAAGAACACTCTTCACCAAGCGGACAAAGATTTCTTCCAACTCTTCCCTGTCATTCTTACCGATAATGGTGGAGAGTTTGCCAGGGTTGATGACATCGAAATGGATGTGCGAG
>NZ_VMLI01000027.1:0-45615 GCF_013276625.1 Streptococcus sp. 9903
TAGTTTGGGAATTTACCGTCATCTGAAAAATCGTCGTCTTCTTCGTTGAGATCCACGTCTTCACCTAAGTCATCAGGGGCGATTTCGTTAATTTCTGCATCGTAAGCTTCCACTTCATTTTTCTCATCATCTGGATTTTCATCATCGTATGAAAGAGCTGGATCTGCTTCGTATGCATCTTCGTCTTCTGGGTCATCTGTATTGTAGTCAATAGCATCTGAATCGCCGTCCATGAAGGCATTGACACGTTTTTTCTTAGCTTTTGGTGCTACTTCATCGTCATCATTTTCTTCAAGAGCGATAATTTCTTCGTCGATTTCGTCCACACCATACCATGAACGAAGACCCCATTTGTTGTCTCCAAGTGAGATGAAGCTACCGTCAAAGTTCAACTCTGTGTAGAACAAAGGCAAAGCTTCGCGGATATCGCTGTTTGATGTTCCAAGGTAGTTTTGAATTTCGTTTACAAGATCGCTAAAATGCATCTCATGATCGCGACCACGAAGTTCCAAGATAGCACGCGCTACCTCAATCATAGATAGTTCACTTTTTTCTTGCCCAGCAAATACTTCTAATTCCAAAGCGTTTCTCCTCATTTATACTACTATCGCCAGAGCGAACAGACTCTGACCTCATTTTATCATTTACTCTTTATTTTACGATAATTTTGCGGAATAGTCAAAGGTTAAGGGGGAGAAAGTGGCAGGATTAGACTAATTTCAGTACAAAACTCATTCCTTTTTCTGTTGCTCCATTTTCCACAAATCCAAGCGACTTGAAACACCTCCTAGAAGCATGATTGTAGGTGTAGATTTCCTTGACTCTCAATTCTTTCCATCCTTTTACTCGAGCCAATTCAATCAAAGCACTTAGAATCTTTTTTCCAAGTCCTCGATGTTGGTAAGAGGGATTCCCAATCACAATGGGGAAATTATCCTGAGATAGTGTAACATCCCCAATTGGAAACCATTCTCCCTTCTCCTTGACTTCAATCCAAAAAAGTTCACCATGCTGATCCAAATGGGAATACATAGCTTCCAAATTTTCTTGACTATAAGGTCTCTTCACACCATCTACGAGGTAAACCAAGTTCACATCCTGATACCAAGCAAAAGCTTCTTCACAATGATTGACCTTATAATAAGGAACAAGACGCAGTGCATTATCTATTTGTAAAATCCGTTTCATCTGCTTTCCTTTTCAACAAAAGAGTTGCTGCTTGATTAAAACCATCACACCAGTTATACCATTTTGCTTCATACTCATCTTGAGCTAAGATATGATTTTTTAAATCCAGAACAGAGTAAATTTTTCTTTCTTCGCAGGCTTGCGCATAGAGATGATATAGTTCATCACCACCATCTCTATCCCACTCAGCAGAAATCGTATTCCTACCTGCCAATAAAGCCTGATAAGCCCTGTGATGCCCATCTGTAATCAACAAGCAATCTCCAAAGGCAAGAATACTGATTGGATCGACTTGGATTGTTTCTGCCGACTGGTAAAGCATCTGAATATTTTGCAACTTCTTTTCTGATAAGTATAGTTGAGTCGGATGAAGATCTGCTATATTGACTTTCATTTCTTTCTCCTCAAGGGAATTTGATACTCACTTCTGCTTGCCTTTAAATCGCCATTGGAAGCGTAGCTTGTCATAGAAGGGAAATTCGATAAACAAGACTCCCAAGCCCACACAGAGACTGGCAAGGACATCTGATGGATAATGAACTCCCAGATAGACCCTTGATACCAGCACACTGACTAGGTAGAGACCTAGCACAATTTGCATGATTTTTCTCCAGACCAGATTTTTCATCCGTTGACTGAGAATGACAATCAGAGAGCCGACCATCAAGGTTACAGCCAGAGAATGACCACTTGGGAAGGAAAATCCCTTCTCCTCAACCAAGTGTAAAATAGCTGGTCGTGGGCGCTGGTAGATGTTTTTAAAAGTCACGATTAAAAGTCCTGCTAAAGCCAGATTTCCCAGCATGAAGAAACTCTCTATCTTCCATCGCTTACGATAAAAGATAAAGGCTACGATGGCAACCCAAGTGATAATCACTGGAATATCAATCAAGCGTGTGATGGCTCGGAAAAGAATAGTCAAGTAATCTGGTAAGTCTCCTCGAATGGCAGTCTGAATCGATTGATCAAAACCGACCAGCGTTTCAGGGTAAAATTTGACCATGTAGCCAAGAATAACGAAAAGTAAAAGGGCAAAACTGCCCTTCATTAAAAATGTTTGTTTATCTTTCATAATGTTTTAAGGTTGGTTTCAAAAGGACATACAACAACCAGAATGAAACGGAAAAGATTACACCCTCAATCAAGTTAAAAGGCAACACCATAGTCATTAGGTAGTTGGAAAGTCCCAAAATTTTTCCAATATCAAAGTTAGCAAACTTAGCGTACAAAGGAACAGCATAAACATAGTTGAGAACCAACATTGCCACAGTTAAACCAATAGTCCCAGCTAGAGAGCCTAGTAGGAAACGAAGGGTTGTCCGTTCCTTTTTCCAAATCAAAGCAAATACGATGACAAAAACTCCCAAAGCTACGATATTCATTGGCAAACCAATGTAAGTATTCACTCCCTGGCTGTTAAGAAGCAACTTCAAGAGTGAGCGAAGCAAGAGAATTCCTAGAGCAGCAGGCAAATCCATGACCACCAAGCCCACAAGGACTGGCAAGATACTAAATTCGATCTTGAGGAAGGACGCCGCTGGCAAAAGCGGAAAGTCAAAGTACATCAGCACAAATGAGATGGCTGATAAAATCGCAATGGTCGAAAGTCGACGTGTGTTTGTCATAACAGGTTCCTCCAATTTTCTATAAAATCAGAAGAAGTTAGAAAGGATTCCTCTATCTATTCTCACTTTTTATATCCCAAAAGTTCCCTCTCACTCTATCAAAGAAAACAAAAGCAATCGGTTACAATCTAGCTATAAATCTATCAGAACAGACAAAGCTATTCTTTCGTCTTCTCCCATCCAGACTATACTGTCGGTTGTGGAATCTCACCACATCAGCTTGCGCTCGCGGACTTATTTAGCTAAGATATTTTAGATTTATCTAGGCGTCGCAGTCGAAGATAATACTTAAAGTATATCGAGACAAGACAACGACGAGAAAGCTAAAATAGCTAGTCAAATTTACCGCCGGTCGGGAATTTCACCCTGCCCTGAAGACTCTTTTATCATAACAAAAAACGCTTGCAAGCGCAAGCATTTTGTTCATTTTCATTTTTTATTTCAATTTATCTGCTTCATAGGTATGAATGAGCTCAAGACCTGCAAAGTTCTGCTGGCGAAGAGCCTCATAGACAATCATGCAGACGGTATTAGACACATTGAGACTGCGGACATGTTCATCATTCATAGGAATACGGAGAGCCTTCTCAGGATGTTCTCGCATAAAGTCCTCAGGTAAACCCTTGTCTTCACGTCCAAAGAGAAAATAATGGTCTTCGTCAGTCGATAAATCCACCTCAGAATAGACTTTTTCCGCGAATTTTGAGATCAGATAGAGTTTGCCCTTCATCTGAGACATGAAATCCTCCAAACTCTCGTAAAAATAAATCTCTAGTTTATCCCAGTAATCCAATCCAGCTCGCTTCATCTTGCGGTCATCGATAGGAAAGCCCATAGGCTTGATGATGTGGAGGGGAGAATTGGTTGCAGCGCAAGTACGCGCAATATTGCCTGTATTTTGTGGAATTTGTGGTTCAAATAATACAATGTGATTTGTCATGACTTGCTTCCTTTCACCATTGCAAAAAAATAGCCACACTGCCCGGAGTCAAGCTCAGCAAACAGCGTGGTTAAGGCATCGTTAACTTACCTCACAACAGGTTTGAAGTAAATCAGCGAAACTACTTTCTTAGTATAACACTTTCAGAATCATTGTCAATAGAAACGACTTGATTTTTTCAATTTTTTCAAGCTATTTCCAAGGGTTGTAAAATCGTCCCTGATTCTGCAAGATAAGTAGTAAACTAGTTACTAAAAACAAGGCTGCCAAGAGCAAGGTAAGATAGTCTCCTTTTTTCAAGGCCTGATAACTATACCAAGTGCGTTTTTTCTCTTTCCCAAAGCGGCGAAGTTCCATGGCGGTCGCGATGGTATCAATCCGTTCCAAGGAACTGAAAATCAAGGGCGTAATAATGCGCAGATTGCCTTTGATTCGTTGCATAAGAGAAGCTTTCTTGGATAATTCCATCCCACGCGCTTCCTGAGACATCTTGATAGTAAAGAACTCTTCCTGCAAATCTGGAATATAGCGCAAGGTCAGGCTGACTGAATAGGCAATCTTGTAAGGCACACCAATTTGACTTAAACTGGAAGCAAACTGACTAGGATGAGTTGTCATCAAAAAGATAATAGCTAGAGGAATGGTGCAAAGGTACTTAATAGCCAAATTTAGCAGATAAAAGAGCTCTTGACTGGTCAGAGTGTAGGCACCGATTCCCTGCCAAATCACACTTCTCTCTCCGTAAAGTCCAACCCCATATTCAGGAGAAAAGAGATAGACCATCAAGACATTCAAAATGGCAAATACCGTCGCAAAAACTGCCACAAAAGAAACATCTTTAAAGCGGATTTCTGACAAATAGAGGAGAAAGACCGAAAAGATGGCAATCAGAACAAGCAGTCTGGTATCATAGCTAATCATGGCCGCCAATGATACGAGAATGAAAAAGAGGAGTTTACCAGCGCCTGACAAGCGATGAATCACAGTATCTCTATGCTGGTAACCGATTAATTTAGCTTGCATCCTTCTCTCCTTTCTTTGTAAAATGCCGTTAAAGCAAGTGGATCCACGTCGAGCTTCTTAGCCAAGTTGAAGATTGAAGTTTCTTTTAGGTTGGCTTTTACTAACAGCTCAGGATTGCTCAACAGACTAGCTGGATCAGTATCGGCAATCAATTCCCCATCCACCATGACAAGAGCTCGGTCTGAATAATCCAGCATCAATTGCATATCATGGGTAATCATGACAATGGTATGCCCTTTTTGATGCAGTTCTTCAAGAAATTCCATAATCTCAGTATAGTTCTTCTGGTCTTGACCTGCTGTCGGTTCATCTAAGAGGATAATTTCAGCCCCCAAGACCAAAATCGAGGCAATAGTAACACGTTTTTTCTGACCAAATGACAGGGCAGAAATAGGCCAATTACGGAATTCATAAAGACCACAGATTTTCAAGGTTTCATAGACTCTCGTTTCAATTTCCTGCTCGTCCACACCTCGCAAACGTAGTCCTAGAGCCACCTCATCAAAAATCATATTGGTTGAAATCATTTGATTGGGATTTTGCAGCACATAGCCTACTCGTTCCGCCCGCTCTGCAACAGAATCTCCTTTAATATCCTGTCCTACCCAAAGATAGCGACCTTCCGTCTGAATAAAGCTACTTAAGGCCTTGGCAAGGGTTGATTTCCCAGCCCCATTTTTCCCGACAATGGCAATCTTTTCACCCTTTTTAATATCCAGATAAATGGATTTTAAAATCGGTCTATCGTCATAAGAAAAAGATACGTCCTCTAGTCTAAAAAGTGACGGCAAATCTGACATCTCTTTTGCCAATTCAGTCTGCAACTGAACCTGGCCTTTTGAGATAGACAAGTTGTCCAAATTTGCTAACTGTTCTTCCTTAGCTAAATCCACACCTAATTGACGGAGAGTGGTTAGATAAAGGGGTTCGCGAATTCCATTTTGGGTCAACAGATCAGTCGCCAATAACTGATCAGGACTCCCATTAAAGAGGATACGACCATCGTTTATCAGGACAATCCGATCCACAGGGCGATGCAGAACATCCTCCAAACGGTGCTCGATAATAAGTGTCGTCGTCCCCTCTTCCTTATGAATCTGGTCAATCAATTCGATAATATCCTGACCTGACTTGGGATCCAGATTGGCGAGTGGCTCATCAAACAAGAGAATCGGACTTTCATCAATCAAGACACCAGCCAGACTGACTCGCTGTTTTTGTCCACCTGACAAATCCTGAGGACGCTGATCCAGTAAAGGAAGAAGATCCAGCTTTTCAGCCCATTTATGAACACGACTTTTCATCTCATCTAGGGCTGTCACATCATTTTCCAGAGCAAAAGCCAAATCCTCTGCCACGGACAACCCGATAAACTGCCCATCTGTATCCTGCAAAACTGTACTGACCGGATGAGATTTATCGTAGATGCTCATATCAAAAGCAGCTTGACCCTTGATCAAAAATTCTCCAGACATCTGACCCTTGTAAATATTGGGAATAATCCCATTCAAACACTGACCCAAGGTCGATTTACCTGACCCAGATGGACCAACAATTAAGACTTTCTCTCCCTTATAAATGGTCAAGTCCACCCCTTGCAAGGTTGGTTCTTGTTGCGTTTCATACTGGAAAGAGAAATCCTTCCACTCAATTATAGCTTCTTTCATCTTACTCTCTTCATTCGCTTCTTAGACTTCTATTTTATCATAAATCGAACCCTTCTTGCAGTCTCTTCTCTTAAAAACTTAGCTCCAAAAAAGTCCTATCCTAGCTTACTTGCCTAACTAATCTATAAACATCGAAAAAGACTGGTTGCCCAGCCTTCCCCATCATTTTAGTCCTTTTTCAAACTTCCTGCACGAGTTTGAGTTCCCGCATAGGCAAGCAAGAGAAGAGTTCCTGCAATAGCTACAGATACACCATTAGCAATTCCCGCAACAATCCCTTGGGCAAATACTTTTTCTGCTGCTTCTTGATAAATCACAACATCTCCAAGTGGTGCCAAGACACCCCAAACAAGGGCATTTGCAAGTAGTTGAATGAGGTTAAAAATAAGAATATCTTTCCAGTCAAAGACACCATTGATTACACGAACGTACTTTCTAAAAAGTCCCACAACTAGACCAAAGAGTCCACTAGCGATAATCCATGTCCACCAAAGACCGTAGCCAGCAATAGCGTCCTTCACCGCATGCCCAATTAAACCAACAAGTAGCCCCACTAGAGGACCAAAAATGATAGACAAGAGACTCTGTACCGCATACTGAAGCTGGATACTTGTATTTGGAACAGGTGTCGGAATGCTGATCATCCCGATGACAACAAAGAGCGCAGCTCCAACACCGATAGCAACAACTTGTTTAATTGATTGATTTTTCATCTATGTTCTCCTATTTTATGATTCTATTTTCTTTATTTCAATGGTCCAAGATGAACCGACACCCACATTATAAGCCTTGGCAAAGGAACCTTGATTGATAGCCAGACCTAAACGATAGAGAGAGTTAATGTAAAGGATTGGTTGCCCAATTCTCACATCTGCAAAAGATTTGCCATAGACAACCTGATTTTGATAGACCAGCATATCTGCATGATAGATAGTCACTTCAAAACGGTCACCGAATGCTGGTTCCAGCTTGTAAAATTCTTCTCGCGTGATCGAGGTCCAAAGCGAACCAAAACGCACATCCAGAATATCAATAGCTCCCTTCACCAGATGATCTTCTATGATGGTCTCTACGACTGGAAGTTCCACAATCTGATCCACACTGAGCTCTGGCCCCACTTCCTCAAAACTAATGTGACCACTGGCCAGTTTAGCACCAGTATAGGCATAGACATCACGACCGTGGAAGGTATAAGAATGCTCTGTATTTTGACGCCTATTAGCTA
Organism: Streptococcus sp. 9903; assembly: GCF_013276625.1. Lineage (NCBI taxonomy): Bacteria > Bacillati > Bacillota > Bacilli > Lactobacillales > Streptococcaceae > Streptococcus > Streptococcus sp. 9903. Next base: position 7,669 of record NZ_VMLI01000027.1, read on the forward strand.
CCTCAGAAATTTCACGAATGGCTACAATACCAACGTGTTTCTTGATAAAGGAAAGAGTCCCATTATCTGGCGTGACAATGTATTGATTTTTTGCAGTCTTGGCAACCACGCTCTTACGTTTTGAGCCGACACCCGGATCGACAACCGATACAAACGTCGTTCCCTCAGGCCAGTAATCCACCGTCTGAAAGAGACGGTAACTACCCTCAAAAATATTATATGGCGTGATATCGTGCGTCAAGTTATGGATTTTTAAGGTTGGAGATTCTTCTAAAGCCACTCCAATCATAGCCGATACCGCACCATCAACCAGACCAAAGTCTGATTGTAATACCAGTAAATTATTATTCATTTTATCTCCTTGTATATCCTTTATCATACCATATTTCAGAGAAAGTCGCTAATAGCTATTTCAATTGATTAGGGTATAGTTTTACCTTATAGCAGATTTCCGCTAAAAGTTCTCCCTTATTAGCTAGTAGGTGCATTTTTTCTTGAAAAAAGGTATGATAGTTACATAATGAAGAAGTAGGTTTTATTATGAAAATTATCCTTGTCGGAGGGGGAAAAGTTGGTTTTGCCCTCTGTCGCTCCTTGGTTGCAGAAAAGCATGATGTTTTGCTGATTGAGCAAGACGAAGCTGTTCTCAATCATATTGTCAGTCGCTTTGATATCATTGGTATCCTTGGTAACGGGGCCGATTTTGCCATTCTTGAGCAAGCCAGCGTCCAAGATTGTGATATCTTTATCACCCTGACTGAATACGATGAAGTCAACATGATTGCAGCCGTTCTAGCCAAGAAAATGGGAGCTAAAGAGACCATCGTTCGGGTGCGGAACCCTGAATATTCTAACTCTTATTTCAAGGAAAAGAATATTCTCGGTTTTTCTCTTATCGTTAACCCTGAGCTCTTGGCTGCCCGCGCTATCGCGAATATCATTGACTTCCCCAACGCCCTCTCTGTCGAACGTTTCTTTGGGGGACGGGTCAGCTTGATGGAATTCACTGTTAAATCCTCCAGTGGTCTTTGCCAAATGCCCATTTCTGATTTTCGGAAAAAATTTGGCAATGTCATTGTATGTGCGATAGAGAGGGATCATCAAATTATCATTCCAAGCGGTGACATGACTGTACAGGATAAAGATAGAATCTTTGTCACTGGTAACCGTGTTGACATGATGCTCTTCCATAATTATTTCAAGTCTCGTGCCGTGAAGAGTCTCCTTATTGTTGGAGCTGGTAGAATTGCCTATTATCTACTAGGTATCCTCAAAGACAGTCGTATCGATACAAAAGTCATTGAAATCAATCCTGAAATCGCCAGCTTCTTTAGCGAGAAATTTCCAAATCTTCATATCGTCCAAGGAGATGGTACCGCAAAAGATATCCTGCTAGAAGAAAGTGCTCAACACTATGATGCCGTTGCGACTCTAACAGGAGTCGATGAGGAAAATCTGATTACTTCGATGTTCCTTGACAGGGTAGGTGTACAGAAAAATATTACTAAGGTCAATCGTACCAGTCTCCTCGAGATTATCAATGCGCCTGATTTTTCAAGTATCATCACACCTAAAAGCATCGCTGTAGATACGATTATGCACTTTATTCGTGGTCGTGTTAATGCCCAGTATTCAGACCTTCAGGCCATGCACCATCTAGCCAATGGCCAAATCGAAACCCTGCAATTCCATATCAAGGAAGCTAATAAAATGACTGCCAAACCTCTTTCTCAACTAAAACTGAAAAAAGGGGTTCTTATTGCGGCCATCATTCGAAAGGGCAAGACTATTTTCCCAACTGGGGAGGATATGTTGGAAGTTGGAGACAAGCTCCTAGTAACAACCTTGTTGCCAAACATCACCAAGATTTATGACTTAATCGCGAGGTAAGAAATGAATAAAAGTATGATTCGTTACCTCCTTTCAAAATTACTTTTGATTGAAGCCGTTCTTCTTTTGGTTCCTGTGGCTGTTGCTATCTATTACCGTGAATCTAGCCAAGTCTTTACAGCCCTCTTTACAACGATTGGGATTCTCGTATTACTAGGCGGTTCAGGAATTTTACAAAAGCCAAAAAATCAACGGATTTATGCCAAGGAGGGAGTCTTGATTGTTGCCCTCTGTTGGATCCTTTGGTCCTTCTTTGGTGGTCTCCCCTTTGTCTTTGCTAGACAAATTCCCAGCGTTATAGATGCCTTTTTTGAGATCAGTTCTGGCTTTACAACTACTGGAGCAACTATTCTAAATGACGTTTCAGTTCTCAGCCGTTCCCTCCTCTTCTGGCGAAGTTTTACCCACTTGATTGGAGGGATGGGAGTGCTTGTTTTTGCACTTGCTATTATGGATAATGCCAAGAATAGCCACCTAGAGGTGATGAAGGCTGAGGTTCCTGGCCCTGTTTTTGGCAAGGTTGTATCCAAACTAAAAAACACTGCCCAGATTCTCTATCTCCTTTATCTAGCTCTCTTCTCCCTCTTTGTCATCATCTATTATCTAGCTGGCATGCCCCTATTTGATAGTTTTGTCATTGCCATGGGAACAGCAGGTACAGGAGGTTTTACAGTCTATAACGACGGGATTGCCCACTATGGCAGCTCACTGATTACCTATCTGGTTAGTATAGGAGTTCTGGTTTTTGGGGTAAATTTCAATCTCTACTACTACCTTATGCTCCGTCGCGTCAAGGCCTTCTTTGGTGACGAAGAACTTCGAGCTTACTTGGTCATCGTGATAGTTTCTACAGGCTTGATTAGCCTTAATACCCTCTATCTCTACCCAGGATTTTCCAAGAGCTTTGAAATGGCCTTCTTCCAGGTTTCCAATATCATTACAACGACTGGTTTTGGTTACGGAGATATTACCAACTGGCCCCTATTCTCCCAGTTTATCCTCCTCTTCCTCATGACAATCGGTGGTTCTGCTGGATCAACTGCAGGTGGACTCAAAGTTATTCGAGGTCTCATCCTTTCAAAAATTGCCAAAAACCAAATTTTGTCAATTCTATCCCCCCACCGTGTTTTGACCCTCCATGTGAATAAAACGGTGATTGACAAAGATACCCAGCATAAGATTCTCAAATACTTTGTCATCTATTCTATGATTTTACTAGCGCTTATCTTTATTGTCAGCCTAGATAGCAATGATTTTCTAGTTGTGACCAGCGCTGTCTTTAGCTGTTTCAATAATATCGGACCTATTCTAGGAACCACTTCTAGCTTCGCAATCTTTAGTCCTATCTCAAAAATTCTCCTCTCCTTTGCAATGATTGCAGGGCGCTTGGAGATTTACCCAATTCTCCTTCTCTTTATGAAGAGAACTTGGTCTAAGAGATAAAATACAAAATCCCTCTTTTTACAATTGTGAAAGAGGGATTTTTATATTAAAAAAGGGGGAACGATTTTAAATCCCATCTTTTCTTTACGCATAGTCCTTACTTAAAGAAAAGATGGAAAAACTGACTACATAACTTGGTAATGCTCCAATACAAATTGTAAGGCTTTACTTGGATTCTTTGTTAAATGAATATATTCCATTCCTCTCGTAGCAACTATCTGAATACCTAATCTTTCTGCATCCACCTTCATCTCTCTATAATAACTCCGAACTTGTGGAGCCAGAATAATTAAATCATAAACACCCATAATATCATAATGAGCTCCGTACGCTCCTGAATTCGCAATCACTCTAACTTCTGCTGCTTGAGCCCCCTCGTTAATTGCATTAGCTAATTGCGCGCTTGTTCCAGACCCTGCACAAAGAACCAGTACTTTCAACTCCTTACTTTTTATTTCATCTAACTCACCAGGCATTATTTCACTTGTATCCTCCTCTAAAATAATATCATTTGAGCTTGCAACATCTTCTTTCATCAGTAACTGTCTATCATACGCTCTACAGAATGGCAAATAAATCAATATGTCGACAACTAAAATCAAAGATAAAAATACAAAGGAGATAGGTTGAAAATTCGTTCCAATTAACAATCCCAAGGGACCAGGAAAGGCCCAAGGTAACTGGATATAAAATCCATTCATTCCAAAGAAATCAATAAAGACCTTTCCTAGAAATACATTCACTGGTGGAGTCATCAAAAAAGGGACAAAAAGATAGGGATTCAAAATAACAGGCATACCAAATAGAAGAGGTTCATTTACCGCAAATAAAACAGGAGTAATTGTAGCTTTACCTACCGATTTTAATTGTTTAGATCGCATAAAGAAAATCAAAATAAATGGTACAACAAAGGTAGCCCCCGTTCCTCCGATAGCAGCGATATAATTCCCGAAATTAGGTGTTAAAGAATGATAAGGGAACTGCCCATTTGCAAGGAGTTGAGCATTCTCTTCCATATTGCTTAGTTGTAAAGCTGTAACAGCAGGTAAGACAATAGATGGTCCATGAATTCCAACAAACCAAAGCAAAGCACACATAAACCAAATCAACATCATAACAGGATATGATTCTGCACCCTTAAAAATAGGGGTCAATAGTTGTTGAAATACTTGGGCAAAAGGAACATCTAAACTAAACCGAGATACAATATCTAACAAACCACTAATAAGTAAAACAAAAGAAAAAGGAAAAATATCTCTAAAAGCTTGTGATATAGCTCCAGGAACTTCCTTAGGTAAATGAATAGTAATGTCTCGCTTAATACAGAATCGGTAAACATTTACAGTAATAAAGGCACTGACAAACGAAGTTATCAATCCTTGAGATCCTAAATAGTTTGTCGACAAACTTGTAGATCCCGTCTTCTCATCAACTACAAGCGTTACAGTTAATACCAGATAACTACATATGGCTGCCAACATTACAGAAGTATCATTTATTACCTTTCCAGGAGGCATTTTTCTATTAACATTTCCAGCCAATGACTTTGCAACTGTCCCTGAAACAATAACACCCAAAACTCCCATGGTTAGCATATACACTTTCCTCATCCAGACAATAGCTGGACTCGGTAACTCTACTCCGAAATTTTTAGGAATCATAATAATAATCATCAAAAAGCTTGAAAACATAATTAAAGGCATAGTAGCAATGAATCCATCTTTAATAGCCATCATATAATTATTAGTAGAAATTTTTTCAAATTTCCCTTGTTGCTTTTCAATGGCAGCGACTAGCTTATCCATAAAACTCCTCCTATAAAAAATTCAACCTCATATTTAAAACATATTAAACATCATTCAAATCGCTAACCTTAATTCCGTTTTAGCCCTTTTACCCAAAGAGCACTTTTCTTAATATATCTCTTCTGTGTCTCATAATCAACAAAGAAAAGACCATATCGCTTATTGTAGCCATTCGCCCAAGAAAATTGATCTTGCAAAGACCATATAAAATAGCCTTGAATATTGACTCCCCTATCTCGAGCCTCTAAAACTTTGTGTAAATGTTGCTCAATATAACGGATTCTCTTACTGTCATCAATAATATCATTCTCGCCCTCTGGCTTAACCTCTTTAAGGGCTGTACCATTTTCCGTTAAATAAATGACCGGATGTTGAGGATATTCTTCTTTGATACGAAGCAACATATCAAATAAGCCTTGAGGATAAATATTCCAATCCCAATCTGTTGTCGGAATACCAGGCTTTTTTACAAATTCACCTAGAGCATTTAATTTAAAAGAAGACTGTCCTTTTATTCCTGTTGAATTAAATTCTTGTCTATTTTCACCTTTGTATTCACGAATAAATTCTGAACGATAATAATTCATCCCAAACATCGTATTAAGAGGTGCAGCTCTTTTCATAATTTCTAAATCACCATCTTCAATAATAAAGCTAGAATTATTAGCTTCCAATATTTGATTTAAGTGGAAAAGCGTGTCATCACTGTAGTAGCCCAAAAAAGTTCCATCTAATAGAAACTTATTATTATAAACATCATACCGTTTAGCTGCCAAAATATTTTCTTTTTGCCCATCAATAGGATAGCCTGGTTTTAAAGCATGAATACAACCTATCTCTCCCTCAATTCCTAATTGATGAAATTCGAGTACTGCAAGAGCATGCGCCAACAACATATTATGATTCGCTTGAATTGCTTCAGATAATTGAAAATGGTGATTTGGAGGAAACTGACCTCCTATATATTGACCTGCAGCAAGAGACATCAGTTCATTGATTGTAAACCAATGCTTGACTTCTGTAAATTCTTGGAAACAAAAGTAAGCATATCGTATGAAACGATCAATATTCTCTCTATTCAACCAATCCCCTGTTTCTAACATTTTCTGAGGCGAATCAAAATGATGTAAAGAAACAAACGGAATCACATTATGTTTTAAGCAGGACTGAAAGACTCTATGGTAATACTGAACAGCCAATATATTCGGCTCCCCATCTATATCAGGAAATATGCGAACCCAGGAAATAGATAAACGCAAAGCCTGCAAACCATGTTCTGCCGCCAAGGCTATATCTTCTTCGTAACGATAATAAAAATCACTAGCTGGATCTGGTAAGAACGGACTATTTTCTTGCAAATAAACATCCCACATATTTATTCCTTTGCCATCTACCCTAGTTGCACCCTCTACTTGATAAGCAGCGGTAGCAGCTCCTAATAAAAACTCCTTCGGTAAGGCTTTAACCTGTAAATTTTCCATGACTAATCCTCATTGCAAACCAATATGTTCTTCAATCTTTCGAATTCGTTCATATTCATCAATAAAAAACTTTACCTGATCATACAATAGCATCGTTGTCATCAAGGTATCTTGACCATGAATCATGATAAAACTCACTTCAAAATTATCTCCAGATGCCTCCTCCGCTAATAAATTAGTCTGTTCTCGATGGGCAGACACTATTGAGTCGTTTGCAGACTCAACCAATTCTCTTGCCTGTTCAAAATATCCATCTCTCGCAAACGCCAAAGCATCCATCAAATCTGACCTTGCATCTCCTGCGTAAGCGACAATTGTAAAACCAAGCATATTTATTTCTTCTTTTGATTTCATCTTTCTTCCTCCTCAATCTTGATCCATCTTTTACACATCATTATTAAAATGACTTCGCTACGATACAAATAGAAAGTCGACCCTAAATATCTTAAAAATCCTTAAATTTCATAATATTTAGGATCAATCTTCTCTGAATACCTTAGTTCATTTTCTATACTTATGATTTATAAGTGGAAACCAGCGTAATTTTTTGCTACTTCAATTACACGATAAACATCCAAATTAGATTGGAATAGTAATTCGTGACCACGGATATAATTCAACACATTTCTCCACTCATCTTGAGCTTGCCTTGTTTTTCCAGTTGCTTGAAGATATAAAGCCTTCGCCATCTTAACAACATATTCACGATGATAACTGAGCTGTTTCCATTCATCCTTTTGACTATTTAATAACTTAGAAATATTTTCCTCAATAATTGGTAAAAAATTATCAGCTAGATTGTAAGCTATATAATAATGATTCGCTAAAACATCATTTTGACGGCTGCCAATTGCATTAAAATAGTCACAAGAGGAATAAATGGATAATTTTTCTAAATATTCAACAACAGACTGCCAATTTTCCCCATACAAAGCAGAAAAGTATTCTTCAATCAATTCTTCATAACTTCTTGTCTTCTTCCAGAGCATTTGCCCCATAACATAATTAGGAAAATTATGAGGGAATCCTGCACGTAATTCTTGACAAGAAATGTAACCGTTCAAATGTAGGTTTGAAAGATAAGATACATCTCTGTAAATAGTTTGACTAATTTTCATATAGCCTAAATCGCCATAATGAGCACGCCCTAAAGGATAGTCATATACGAAACTATCTCCTTTAAATGTTTTTTGCCACTCAAAAAGATAAGATAAATTTTCCTCAAGAGAATTCGGAAGTATAATTTTATTACGCAGATAAGGTTTAGGCGTAGGTATGGAATTGTCAAAATCTACATCTGCATAACTCATTTCAAATGTTCTTGTAATCGGTGCAAACATCATGGTAAAGCGTTCAGGATTATCTAATTTTTCTTTCTGAGGTGCCCATAACAACTCATGGTAAAGCAGAAAACAAATCTTTGTATCTAATCCCTCACTCATTAAAGCCCTATCCAATTGATTGAGAATACGAATATACTGATCCGAAACCAATTCTTGTCTACAGTTTTTGCATTCACAAATATTATTACGAGCATCCGACAACCATACATGTAAGTAATTCACATCAGGTCTTTTCTTGGCATAATCCGTAATAATTTCTACCATCTTATCCGCCACATCTGGATTTGAAAAATCCAGGCTGGTTAAAATCGGAGCCGTATTAAACAATTCTCGTTTCCCGTTTATTTCAGCGACATAGGGTTTCTTCTCCTCTGAAATACTAAGACCTGATTCCCAGCCAAATTTTGAAGAATAACCTAAAACCTCTCCTGTCCATCCATGACCAACACGATGATGAATAAGACCTCTTTTTTGCAATTCTTTATCCAACCTATCACTCAATTCTTGTACTAATTCATTTGAGAATTTTTCTTTATTTAGATATGGATTAAATTCATGTTCATACCAACGTTTCAAAAAAGAGTAAGGATTTTCAAACTGGATGAAAAAACTGTTCATCCCAATCTTAGGTAGCCAATCAATGAAATCTAGTATATTTTCAAATGAATCCGCTCCCTCTATACATACTCCCCTATGATAGTAACTGGCTGTTTCATCTATAGATAGCTCTTTATCTAAAAAATCTTCAAATCGTAGCTCTGGAACAAAGTCATGTCCGCGCCCTGGTCTAGTATACACAACCCCAAATTCATGAAACATTCGGTAAATTCCAATAAGTAAACCTACAATTGTATTAGACTCAATTCTCCCCTTACCCTTGTCTAATGAGATAAGAACATGGTCTTTTCTATCCTCTTTATTGACTAATCCTACAAAAATATCCGCTTCCTTCTCCTCAACAAGTTCTATGTCAGTCTTAAAGACCCGATTCATATAGTAACTTAATTCCTCTAAGGCAAAGCTAGAATAAGTATTTTTCTGTTGATCAAATACTCTGATAACCATCTTATTTCCCTCCAACAGTAGCTTTTTCTTTTTCAAGATTGCGTTTATCTGCAATTTTGAAGAATGGATAATAAATTGCTACAGAAACCAAAATCAAAACAACTTGTAATAGAGCTCCTCGCCAACTAGCCCCTGTCGCAAGGAAGCCTCCTATGATCGGTGGCATTGTCCACGGAAGGATTACACCTGTTGTATAAGGTACTAATCCTACAGCCATTGATACATAGGTAATTAAGGCATTGATTGTAGGAGTAGCAATAAACGGAATCAGCATAATCGGATTTAAAACCGTTGGAAACGTAAATAGAATAGCTGTATTGATATTAAAGATAGACGGTATAATAGCTAGCTTACCTAATGTTTTATTAGCACGACTCTTACTAAATAGGAAGAGACAAATCGCAAGACCAATAGTCGCTCCACCGCCACCAATAAATACAAATAAATCTTTAAACGGTAATGTAATAATGTGTTGTAGGGTTTGTCCTGCAGCCACAGCTTCTTGGTTTTCTGTAGTAAATTGTAACCAAACTGGGTCTACAAAAGCATTTAAAACTTGTCCCCCATTAACTCCACAGAACCAAAAGAATGAGTTTACAATAACACATAGAATCATACCTGGAAGCGTTCCTGCAATTAACTTAAGCGGTGTTCCAACAATTGCACCTAAAAGTCCGTTGAGACCTCCTGCAACTCCTGCCGCTTCAAGACCTTTTAAGACCAGAGCCCACAAAACAAAAGTAGTAAAACCAGGTAAAAGAGCTGAAAATGATTTACTTACTACATCTGGGACACCACTTGGCATTTTTATCGTAATTCCGCGCTGGATAAACATACGATAAATCTCTGCTGTAACCAATCCAATGGTAATCGCCATAAATAAAGAAGATGCATTCAGGCTAGAAAATGGTATTGCGCTGCCAAATAACTGCTTGACCTGCTCCCCATTTTTATCATAAACCATACTCGAAAAACGAGGTGCCATCAATACAAAACTGGATAAGGCTATGATCCCTGCAGACGGACCATCTGTACCATATCCTTCCGACAACCTGTAGGCAATACCGAAACAAGCGACCAAGGAGATAATCGCTACTGTTGACTGATTCATAGTTGTCAAGATACTTAGCAATCCAACACTATTCAGCCAATTTGTAAAAGCCTCTTGAGGCCAACTGATTAGAATAAGAAATAAAGAGCCGACTAAAATCAAAGGCATTGCCATCATAAATCCTTCACGAATAGCTTTCAAATGCCGTTGGTTGCCAACTTTTTCACCAAACGGAGCGACTTTCGTTTCTAAAAACGTTAAAATATTGTTCATCACCGGAACTCCTTTTTTTATTTTTTATAAATTAAATATACCACTAACAGAAAGCGTTGTCAATATATTTTTTGCTGTTTTTACAATATTTTTTTCTTTGTATAGAATAATGATTTTAATTGATTTTTTCTTATGTTTAATATAAAATAAACCAAAGGAGGAAACAAATGATTACAAAACAATCAGCCTTTTTACAAAATAGAGCCACTATACTGGAGTTTCTATATCGAAATCCAGAAACATCCCGTACAGATATTGTTAATGAAACAGGACTTACTCCAGCAACAACGACTAACATCATCAAAGAGCTAAGTGAACAGTCCCTCATATACGAAACTGGTGATGAATTTAGCGAGTTTTCCGGATCTGGAAGACGTAGAAAAACTATTTCTATCACAGATAATATTCCGTATATTGTTGGAGGTATTGAAATAAACGTCTTAGGTATCTTTCTCAGTCTATGTGACTTACAAGGGAAAACTCTTTTCGAGACAGAAATTTTGAATGAAGATTATCCTATTTCAGAAATCAATTCCACCATTACCAATATGATAAAAACAGCTATAGAGTACGTCCCTTTGGAGACAAAATTACTTGGATTTGGCTTATCAATACCTGGACATTATAACAAAGACTCCGGAAGCATCATTACAAACAATCCCATATGGGAATCATTTAATTTATTAAATGTAATTAAAAAATTCGATTTCCCTTTTATTGTAAAAAATAATATCGATTGTATGGCTATAGGACAATACCTTTTTGACCCACACAATACCCCCGATAACTTTATTTTCCTACACGCTGGATTAGGTATTTACACGTCCTTTTTCACAAAAGAAAAAATAGGAGCCTCTAAAAATCCTTATATCGGAGAAATTGGACACACCATTGTCGAATTGAATGGACAATATTGTGAATGTGGAAAAAAAGGTTGTTTACAAACATATATTTCTGATGCTTGGTTAATCAAACATGCCCAATTATTATTTAAAAATTCTCAACTAACTGTACTAAAAAGTCTTGTAAAAACTGAAAAAGACATTCATTTAGATACCCTTTTAACAGCTTACAACTTAGGCGACTCCGCTTTACGTCAACAAATTGATAAAGGAGTCAATTTATTGGCCACTTCTATTGCAAATCTTCTCCTCATCAATCCTGCTGATAAAATCTATATCAATAGTCAATTGCTTAATTATCAACCTTTCACTCATGAAGTCAGGGATAAAATCCAAGATCAGCTCCACTTTGTTCCCTTTACTCGTAATATAGAAATTGAAATTTTACCTTACAACAAACATCGTGGAAGTATAGGAGCTTGTGCATTAGCTATCGTTGCTTTTTTCATAGAGCATAGCAATATATTACAAGATATTATTTCACCTTAGTATATATTAGAAATCTATACACCTGTTTAAATCAACCATAATCTATAGTAAATATCTCGTATTTAGACAATATGAAAACAAGACGACTTCCATATAGGAAACCGCCTTCTCGCTATACTGCATGAAACTGTAAAAATAGATGAAATTGATAGCGGTAGTCAGATCAAGAGACATCGTAACTCTAAAAAGTCACAATATATAAGTTCATCCTCGGAAAAATATCATTCTAATTGTTGAAATGCCTACATGAAAAGGAACGTTAAATGCTCATGAAACAACGAATACAGGTATCAAAACTGTGACAAAACAAGTCCCTAAATTTACTAAAGACACTGCTCAACTTTACACCTGTAAATGGTTGTTGTATAATAAAGTTACAAAGATGTACGACCACACTATTGTAAATCATAGTGTTCGCGAATATATTACTGATAGCATTTCTACAAATACAAGTAAAGGGATTGGATGAGATTCAAACGAAATATGTCAGTGTTTTGGCATTCCTAGCCTTCATATCATTTAAAGAATTGTATAGATAAAATTTTTCCCAATACAGACACTCGTAACAACTGCTTCATTTTTCTACCAACATATTTAGGAACAAGATAAGATACAAGAGGATCAATCCATAAATCAGTTCTATACCAATCTAAGACAAATAAGCTAAAAAAACGATTGATAATAAGCAAATAGATTCCAAATTTTCTCTATCTGCTCATTTTAATAAACAATACTAGTGTAACTATCCTTCCAGTCAGAAGCTTGTCAAATCACACCGAAAATTCTTCTAAAATTTATCTCGTTAGGCAATTAAGCAAAAACTCGACGATAGTACAAACATTATCATACAGAATTGACTTCCTAAATTATATACTTTAGTAAGGTTTTCGGATAAGAAAAAAGGTTCATTTTACATTTCTAAACACCCTTTTCTAATACGAGCTAATTAAAAAAACTACATTTTTAAATATAAACTACAATAAGATAAACTAAATTCCATAGGAGGAAGACAATGGATTGGTACGATTATATGATACAGGCATCCAAACAATCACAATTCAACGCAAGCCATTGGTTTCGCTATTTGCGAAAAGTTATTTTTGAAGACTATTCTTATTTAACAAACCAAGATGTAGAAAAGTTGCTAGACTCCGAAGAACTAACCCATTTTCAAAAAATTAGCTTGAAGTATGCCTTTCAAGAGCATACTCCAACTCATAAATATGTGATTTCATTAAATAAACCTGCTAAGTTAACCAATGTTCAAAAATTGATGGAGAAATACAAGCATGGATAAAATGAAACCGGTCTTCCAAGCCCTAAATAAGGAATTAATTCAGGAAAATCTGACTTTAACAATTATCTGTGTCGGTGGTTATGTCTTAGAATATCATGGTTTACGTGCCACACAAGATGTTGATGCTTTTTATGACCAAAATCAGAAAATAAATGAAATTATTGCTCGTGTAGGAAAACAGTTTAATCTTAACACCCACGAAGAGTTATGGCTCAACAATCATGTTGCAAATATGAACAAACAGCCTCCCTTAAGTTTATGTGAATCCTTGTACTCATTTGAGAATCTGACCGTTTTAGTAGTACCTATTGAGTATGTGTTAGGAATGAAGATGATGAGTATCAGGGAGCAGGATTTGAAAGATATTGGTGCAATTATTAAATACAAAAACTTTCATTCACCATTCGATACCTTTAAATATTTAAAAGACATGGGATTTGATACTATTGACCTCTCTGTTCTATTAGAAGGTTTTAGTTATGCTTATGGTATGGATTGGTTAGAAAAATTTTTTAAAGAAAATCAAGATAAACTTCGCGAATTTTATTAACAGTATCAAACAAGATGATTGTCAATTAGCCAGTCGTCTTGTTTTTATGATGAAATGAAATAAAATCGGAACAAATCGCTTAGAGAATTCCAGTCAATTTCTAACACTGTTTGAGCCGTTTCAGTGGACTATAGTAAAATAAAATAAGAATAGGACCAATCGATCAGGACAGTCAAATCGATTTCTAACAATGTTTTAGAAATAAAGGTGTACTATTCTAGTTTCAATCTATTATATTTCAGATTCAGTCCACTATTCCTTCCCAAAAACATTGCATATTGCGCCGAAGGAATTGCTCACACTATCCCAAGCACAAAACCCTCAGTCGACTGACCGAGGGTTCCTTATTTCATTACTTAAAAACTTAATTAGCTCAACGCATCCAAGGCATCATCCATTGAAAGAACTTCGTGGAAGACACGTTGTGTCAATTCAGTTTTTTGTTCTGGAGTGAGGTATTTAGTGTTTACACAGTATCCAGAAATACGTACGATAACGTCTTCACCTGACATGATCTTTTCGTAAACATCGTTCAAGTCCATAACGTTCAAGTTAACGTGTTGTCCACCGTTTTCAAAGTAACCATCAAGGATTGTTACCAAGTTATCAACTTGTTCATCACGAGTCTTACCAAGAGCACGTGGAGAAACCTGAGTAGTCAATGAGATACCATCAGCTGCATAACTAAAGTCAAGGCTAGAAAGTGAGTTCAAGTTTTGCAACCATCCACCTTTAGCTTTGTTAGATGGGTTAGCACCTGGTGAGAAGAATTCAAGTTTAGACAAGTTCACAGAACCATCTTCGTTGAGGTATACACCTTTGTGGACTGGTGAGTTACCAGTTTGTTTAGAGTAAGCAACGTTAGATGTGATTGTCAAAAGTGAAACTGTAGCTTCTGCGTCTTTGTAAAGTTTGTGGCTACGTAGACGAGTTGTGTAAGCTTCGATCAACCATTCTGCCAATTCATTTGAACGTGGGTCATCTTCACCCCAACGTGGGTATTCACCGATTGTTTCGTAATCGTAGATGTAGCCATTTTCATCACGGATTGGTTTAACTGTAGCGTATTTGATAGCTGACAATGTATCAACAGTGTTGGCAAATCCACAGATACCGAATCCCATGTTAGCACGTTGTTTAGTTGGCAAGAATGCCATTTGAACAGCTTCATAGTTGTACTTATCAGTCATGTAGTGGATGATGTTCAAAGCATCTACGTAAGTGTCAGTCAACCAGTCAAGAGATTTTTCAAAGTTAGCTTTAACTGATTCAAATTCAAGAACTTCGTCACGGATTGGTTCGATGTCAAATACTTTGTAGTCTTTGTGAACATCGTCGTAACCACCGTTCAAACCAGTAAGAAGGGCTTTCAATACGTTTACACGCGCACCGAAGTACTGGATGTTGTGGCGTTGCTCTTCATTTTCTGGGTCAAGTGGAGACACACAGCATGAGATACAGCTCATTTCACCATATCCGTCTTTAGCCATTGTTGTTACACCTTCGTATTGAATAGAAGAGTGTTTGTGGCTCATGTGCATACAGTAGCGACGGAAGTTGTATGGCAATTTATCAGTCCAAAGAACTGTCAAGTTTGGTTCTGGAGAGTTACCGATGTTATCAAGAGTGTTCAAGAAACGGTAGTCCATCTTAGTAACACGGTGACGACCGTCGTTACCCATACCAGCCATAGAAGTTGTGATGAAGGTTGGGTCACCTGAGTACAATTGGTCATAAGCTTTTGTACGAGCAAATTTAACTGTACGAAGTTTCATAACAAAATCATCAACGAATTCTTGGATTTCTGATTCAGTAAATGTACCACGAGCAAGGTCACGTTCTGCAAAGATGTCCAATACGATTGGCACACGTCCAAGAGATGTAGCAGCACCGTTAATCACACGGCAGACAGACATGAAAGCGATGTTAACCCATTGGATTGCTTCTTTAACGTTCATCGCTGGTTTGCGAACATCAACCCCATAAAGGTCACCCAAGCGAACAACTTGTTGCAATGCTTGGTATTGAAGGTTGATTTCTTCACGAAGACGGATTGTTTCTTCATCGATTTCTTCGATTGCGTTCCAGTCGTTTACTTTTTCTTGCATCAAGTAGTCTGCACCGTAAAGAGCAAGACGTGCGTAAACACCGATGATACGTCCACGTGAGTATGCATCTGGAAGACCAGTTACAGTGTGAGCGTGACGAGCACGACGGATATTTGAAGTATAAGCGCGGAAGATACCGTCGTTAACTGTTGTTACGTATTTAGTGAAGATTTCGTGAACAGCTGGGTCTGGTTCGTATCCATTTTCTTTCAAAGTAGTTTCAGCCATACGAATACCACCTTTTGGCATGAAGTTCAATTTGAAGAGTTCGTCGTTTTGGATACCGAAGATCACTTCATTTTCTTTATCGATAAATCCTGCTGGGATATCAGCGATAGATGTTGGACGAGTGTCCATTGGGAAACGAGTTTCTTCGTAGTGAGCCTTCGTTTCTTCTACAATTTTTTTGATGTGAAGTGAACGTTCTGTTGGTCCTGCGAGGAAGCTTTCATCTCCATCGTAAGGTGTGTAGTTAGCTTGTACGAAGCGTGATACACTTGCTTTTTCTTTCCAATCTACGCCTTTGAAGCCTTCCCAAGCTTTGTCAAAAATATCTTGTGCTTCAACAACTGTTTTAACAACCATGTTAATGTCCTCTTTTTTCTTTCTAGTAACAACCATCTGTTACATTCATGAGTCAAGTATACCATACAGTAACCGATTTCAACAAGCGAAAAATCCCTATTTTTACACTTTCTTTTCTAAAACAGTCTATATTTTACTCCAAACTGTATTATATTTTTGAAAAAATTATACCCTTTTTTCCTTTTTTCAGAAAAAAGGGTATAATAAAAGAAAATAAGCTGTAAAAAGGTGCTAGGCATGTTGATTTTTCCTTTGTTAAATGATTTGTCAAGAAAAATCATCCATATTGACATGGATGCCTTTTTTGCTGCGGTAGAAATCAGGGATAATCCTAAACTCAGAGGAAAACCTGTCATTATCGGAAGCGACCCTCGGCAAACAGGTGGGCGGGGAGTCGTCTCTACCTGTAGCTATGAGGCGCGAGCTTTTGGTGTCCATTCAGCCATGAGCTCTAAGGAAGCCTATGAACGTTGTCCCCAGGCAGTCTTTATCTCAGGGAATTATGAAAAATACAAGACTGTGGGACTCCAGATTCGAGCTATCTTTAAGCGCTATACAGATTTAATAGAACCCATGAGCATTGACGAAGCCTATTTGGATGTGACAGAAAATAAACTCGGGATCAAGTCAGCGGTCAAAATTGCTCGCCTCATTCAAGAGGATATCTGGCAAGAACTCCATCTAACTGCTTCTGCTGGCGTTTCTTACAACAAATTCTTGGCTAAAATGGCCAGTGATTATCAAAAACCTCATGGTTTGACAGTGATTCTACCTGACCAAGCTGAGGATTTTCTCAAACAAATGGATATTTCCAAATTTCATGGAGTAGGAAAAAAGACAGTCGAACGTCTTCATCACATGGGTGTTTTTACTGGCGCTGACCTACTTGAAGTTCCTGAAGTGACCCTAATAGACCGATTTGGCAGACTGGGCTATGACCTTTATCGAAAGGCTCGTGGCATTCACAACTCTCCAGTTAAATCAAATCGCATCCGTAAATCAATCGGCAAGGAGAAAACCTACGGGAAGATTCTCCGTGCCGAGGAAGACATTAAAAAAGAGCTGACTCTTCTATCAGAAAGAGTCGCTCTCAATCTCAGTCAACAAGAAAAAGCTGGAAAAATTGTCATTCTGAAAATTCGCTACGAGGACTTTTCAACTCTTACTAAACGAAAAAGTCTGGCTCAAAAAACACAGGATGCTAGTCAGATAAGCCAAATCGCCCTGCAACTCTATGAAGAGTTAAGCGAGAAAGAAAGAGGTGTCCGCCTGCTGGGGATTACCCTGACTGGATTTTAAAACCTTGAAGAGCTGCCCCTTCAAGGTTTTTCTTATACAAATAAACGGACAAAACTGTAAAGTAGCAAAACACTACCAAGCACGATACGGTATTTACCGAAAAGGGTAAAGTCGTGTTTTTTCACATAACTTGTCAAGAAACGAATAGCTACCATGCTGACTGCAAAGGCTACTCCCATCGCAACCAAGAGCAAAAACAATTGCCCAAAGCTCAAGAGCTGTCCTGCTTTCACAAATTTGAAAATCTTTAAGGCACTAGCTCCAAACATAACTGGAATTCCAAGATAGAAGGTAAATTCTGTCACAACAGAACGACTAGTTCCATTCAACAAACCACCGACAATCGTTGCTCCAGAACGGCTTGTCCCTGGTAAAAGGGCAAGAACTTGGAAGAGGCCGATATAGAAGGCTGTCGTATAAGGAAGCTTGTCCAACTCTGTTACACTTGGCTCGATAGCACGCGCTTTATTGCGCTTTTCCAAATAGATAAAGGCAATCCCATAGATAATCAACATGAGAGCAACAGAAACCATGTTATGGAAGTGGGTGTCAAACCAATCATCAAATTTAAAGACGCCAAGCAAAGGCAAGGTCGCAATCAAGACCTTCAACCATAGTCTCCAAGTCTTACGAACTTCCTGTTTGTCCTTAGTCTGTTTAAAGGGATTTAGTTTATTAAAGTAAATCACCATGACTGCTAAAATAGCACCAAGCTGAATCACGACATTAAACATGGACATAAAGGCTTCGTTTTGATTTTGGTATTGGATAAACTCCTCTGCTAAAATCAAGTGACCTGTACTAGAAATGGGCAACCATTCCGTAATTCCTTCAACAATCCCGAAGAAGATAGATTTTAAAATTTCAATAAGATACATAGATTACTCCTTTTTCTATCTTCCATTATAGCATATTTTTTCAGCCAGTGATAGCTCTCTTTAAAAGGCGCCGATACTGCCGCCACCTCCGCCTTCAGAGAAGCCACCGCCAGAACTTCCACTTCCAGAAGATACGGAGTAGGTACTTGCTGTATTTGCGATGCTGGCATAATGGCCCATTTGCGCGCTTGAATGATAAAACATACTATGCCAGCCATAAGCTACATAGAGATTGATATCTGGATTTTCTACTTGGATGTGATGAACCTTCATCAAATGGCTGACCTTGTCCGCATAGCCAAATAGGGTCGCATAGACCAAGAGGCGATTCCAGACCACAATACTTTCCAATTCAGCCTGATCCAATCGTGCAATCTCACGTAACATATTTTCAAAACTGGTCCAGAGATAGTAGACTTCTGCTCCTGCTTCATTTAGGACACCATCACGATTATCTAATCGAAGCTTCCAATAATAGAAAACAGCCAAAACCAAACCTAGAAAACCAAGTATTGGCAAGGGGAGGTAAAGATAGCCATAAACGTCCAAACTGTACAAGAACAAACCAAATCCAATAAATAGGGGCAAGATAGTGGAGAGTCCCATACCCGCTTGCAAGGCCTTTTCCCCACCAGTTAAAGGACGATAATAATCTGGAAGTCCCCAGAAGATAACCCGATTTCTCACTCCTTCTTGCATCTGGTTCAATACTTCTTCAAAAGAAGATTTGAGCTGACGCCCCTTTGCTTGAATCCGTTTTTCATCAGAGACTTTTGCTCTACGATAAAGACTATCAGATACCTTGTAATCCGCAAACAAATTGGAAAGAGTTTCTTCTTTTTTGCCTGAAAAGGCCAGATTTAGACAGTCTTTCTCAAAGCTTGACAAACCATCTTCTTTTACTAGCCTCAAACCAACTGCATCTCCTTCTGAAATAATAGAAACATTCCCACGGTCTATCACATCTAACAAAGTAGCTTGAATAAGTTGGTCAAAGGTGAATTTACCTGCTCCTTTGATTAGAGGACTCACTTCCTCCAAGGAGGTCGAGTAAACCGCCTCTGATAAAACCATAGGCTCTAATTCCATTGGTGGTTCATAAAGACGATGATTTTTGGCATATTTAACTGAAGGAGTGGTCTTTCTTCTATAAATAAAATAGAAACAGGCACTCAATAACAAAGAGATGGAAAGTATGGAAGGGAAGATCCAAGTAAGGAGTTGTTTACTCTGATCTTTTTCTCTAACAATCGAGTCTTCTACCTTATTAAATTCTTCTAAATGATTTCCTTTCAATCCCTGATCCCTAGCGCTAGCAAAATCCGTTCGAGGCCAGTAGGCATGCAATTCAACTCCACGCTTAGCCGGAAGATTGTCTAAACGAATAGTATAATCAAGGCTACTCTTTTCAACCATTCCCTCTCTAAAAAGTTTCCCTGTATGGAAAAAGAGTTTTTCAGCCCCCTTTTCTCCCCTTACATGAAATTCAAACTTGCCAATAGCCCCTGAACTATCTGTTAAAGGTTGCCAATTTAATTCAGCAATGTCATCATATAGAAAAAGCAAATTTTTCAAGTTCCAAACGAGGTCAACTTCAACTGTGTCGCCTTCTTGACCTGGATTATAAACTTTAACAGTATAACCATCTGCTCCTTCTATCACTTCGCTCGTAACATCTGTCAGTTCAGCACCATTTTTCGCAGCCTGAACCTTTGGATGAGGATCAATGTCAAATCCACTAGGCATCTTGCCTGCACGTCCAAGTCCCACGATTTGGCCCTTAAAGTCCTCCTCAAACTGGTAAACTATCTTCTGTCTAAATTCTGCCGTATTATCTGCATGAATATACAAATCACCTTGATAAGAGTTTATCTTGAAATCAATGGCAAAAACAGAGAATGGCAGAAGGCAAAACAAGCCTAAAACAAATAAGAAAAAAGTTTTTTTCATCAATTAAGCCCCCTTTTTATCTTTCTTATCATTATAGCATTTTTTCGTAAGTAAAGGCTTACTTATGTTGAAAAATTACGCATTTTTCGATAAAATAGGAGACAGTTATTTTTTAATAGATTAGAAATAGGAGAAATCATGAGAAAAATATACTTATCTATTTTCACAAGTCTCTTACTGATGCTGGGACTTGTCAATGTTGCCCAAGCCGATGAATATTTACGCATCGGGATGGAAGCAGCATATGCTCCCTTTAACTGGACTCAGGACGATGATAGCAGTGGAGCTGTCAAAATCGATGGGACTAACCAGTATGCTAACGGATACGATGTTCAAATCGCCAAGAAAATCGCTAAGGACTTAGGTAAAGAACCTTTGGTTGTTAAAACCAAGTGGGAGGGTCTAGTTCCTGCCCTTACTTCTGGTAAGATTGACATGATTATCGCAGGTATGAGTCCTACTGCCGAGCGTAAACAAGAAATTGCCTTTTCAAGCAGTTACTACACTAGCGAACCAGTTCTACTAGTCAAAAAAGATTCTGCCTACGCAAATGCTAAATCTTTAGATAACTTTAATGGTGCGAAAATCACTTCTCAACAAGGTGTCTACCTTTATGACTTGATTGCACAAATCCCAGGTGCTAAAAAAGAAACAGCCATGGGAGACTTCGCTCAAATGCGCCAAGCTCTTGAGGCTGGTGTTATCGATGCTTATGTTTCTGAACGCCCAGAAGCTCTGACCGCTGAAGCTGCGAACTCTAAGTTTAAGATGGTCCAAGTAGAACCTGGTTTCAAAACTGGGGAAGAAGATACAGCTATCGCTATTGGACTTCGTAAAGATGACAATCGTATTAGCCAAATCAATGCCAGCATTGAAACCATTTCAAAAGACGACCAAGTTGCCTTGATGGATCGTATGATCAAGGAACAACCTGCCGAAGCTACAACAACTGAAGAGACTAGCAGTAGTTTCTTTAGCCAAGTCACTAAAATTCTTTCTGAAAACTGGCAACAACTCTTGCGTGGTGCTGGTATCACTCTTTTAATCTCTATCGTCGGAACCATCATCGGTCTCATCATCGGTCTTGCCATTGGTGTTTTCCGTACTGCTCCTCTCTCTGAAAATAAAGCCATTTACGGCCTACAAAAACTAATCGGCTGGATCCTCAATGTCTACATTGAAATTTTCCGTGGTACCCCAATGATCGTTCAATCGATGGTTATCTACTATGGAACTGCCCAAGCTTTCGGGATCAACCTTGACCGTACACTAGCTGCTATCTTCATCGTTTCAATCAATACCGGTGCCTACATGACTGAAATCGTCCGTGGTGGTATCCTGGCAGTTGACAAGGGACAATTTGAAGCCGCAACTGCACTCGGTATGACTCATAACCAAACCATGCGTAAGATTGTCCTACCTCAAGTGGTCCGTAACATCCTACCAGCAACTGGTAATGAATTTGTCATCAATATCAAAGATACATCTGTATTGAACGTTATCTCGGTTGTCGAACTTTATTTCTCAGGAAATACCGTGGCAACACAAACCTATCAATACTTCCAGACATTTACAATCATCGCCGTGATTTACTTTGTCCTCACCTTCACCGTAACACGTATCCTACGCTTCATCGAGCGCCGAATGGACATGGATACCTATACTACAGGTGCTAACCAAATGCAAACGGAGGATTTAAAATAATGACACAAGCAATCCTTGAAATTAAACACCTCAAAAAATCCTATGGACAAAACGAAGTGCTAAAAGACATTTCTCTGACTGTCCACAAGGGAGAAGTCATCTCTATCATCGGAAGCTCTGGAAGCGGAAAATCAACCTTCCTACGCTCCATTAACCTACTTGAAACGCCAACTGATGGACAAATCCTTTATCATGGACAAAACGTCCTCGAAAAAGGCTATGACCTCACGCAATACCGTGAAAAACTAGGGATGGTGTTCCAATCCTTTAACCTCTTTGAAAATCTTAACGTTCTCGAAAACACAATCGTCGCTCAGACAACAGTCCTTAAACGCGAACGCACAGAAGCTGAAAAAATTGCCAAAGAAAACCTAGAAAAAGTCGGCATGGGAGAACGCTACTGGCAAGCCAAACCAAAACAACTCTCAGGTGGTCAAAAACAACGTGTGGCCATCGCTCGCGCCCTTTCAATGAATCCTGACGCTATTCTCTTTGATGAACCAACATCAGCTCTCGATCCAGAAATGGTTGGAGAAGTCCTCAAAATCATGCAGGACCTGGCTCAAGAAGGCTTGACCATGATTGTTGTAACTCACGAAATGGAATTCGCCCGTGATGTCTCTCACCGTGTTATCTTCATGGATAAGGGTGTAATCGCTGAAGAAGGCAAACCAGAAGACCTCTTCACCAATCCTAAAGAAGACCGTACAAAAGAGTTCCTTCAACGCTATCTCATACTCAATGAAAATCAAAGAGCAAACTAGGAAGCTAGCCGCAGGCTGTACTTGAGTACGGCAAGGTTAAGCTGACGTGGTTTGAATTTGATTTTCGAAGAGTATCAAATAAAAAGAAAAGGCTGCATCAACCGTGCAGTCTTTTTGCTGTCCAAAATGAAAAGGCAGATTCTCTATCTCTACTACTTGAGGGTCAGGAATCCGCCGTTATCCAAAGATTAATCTTCAAATTTTTCATGATTTTTTTCATAGAAATCAATTAGGCCTAGGGCTGTTTCAAATGAAATATTTTTTACTTTTGCACGACCCTGCGCCAGAGCAATGATAGACATTTCACGCGCATTCGTTTCTTTAGAGATACGGTAGCCTGTGATTTTCTTATCACGAACCCAGCCAACAACTGATTCTACTTTTTCAAAGTTTGACTTAGCCATGTTTTTCTCCTATTTTCTTCTTTACAATATTTAATTGTATACGTTTTTACTACTTTTGTCAATAAAAAAACATATATTCAACGAAAATAATTAGTTCATAATTTTCTTACTTCCTTTTTAAAGCCGATAATATATAGGTTTTGCTAGCCTCTACACCATAAATATTTGCTAATAAAAATATTGTATTATTACCCTCTTGAGGTGCAAAATTATTCAAGCTTTTAAAAAAATGCTTCTCTATTTCCGTAAGATAGCTTATTTCTTCGATTTAAGAACTGAAGATGACAGTTCTAACCTTTAGAAATCCAAGCCTTCACTAGCTCAAAAACTCCTATCTTTCTTCCTCAAAAAATCATCTGATAGATAGCTATTCCTTATATCCTTCAAATTCATCACTCATTTGGATATTGAGGTGCTAGCCTAAAACCAAACACCCGATTCTCTAAACCATCCTTAATAAAGATGACAAGACAGATAAGCTCAGTCAGTTGCTCATATATCCTTTTAATATGATATATTTGTCAGCAAAAAGAAAGCAAATCACATCTTAAAGACCGTGTGAGTTTACTTTTCAAAATAGACGGGAAATCAAAATGAAGGATGGAAATCTGAGCCAAACATCATAAGTGCTATAATGAACAGAAGTAAGAATTGCACGATAAGTTTCCTAAAACCATAGGAATCGCCCCCTTTCTTCATCTTCATTATAGCACCTATACATCAGTTGTGCAAATAATATGATATTTTTTTATTAGCCCTCAGACAAGCATATTATAAAGCGTTTCATTCCCATTTAAGTTAATATAAGCCGGATCAAAACCTTCCATTCGACGAATCAATCCTGCATAATCATGCTTATCTGCCAAAGCGATCCCAATCAATACAGGCCCTGTTCCCTTGCTAGCTCGTTTGATATACTCAAAACGTGTGATATCATCATTTGGTCCCAGGATATCATTTACAAACTCACGCAGAGCACCTGGACGCTGTGGAAAATTGACCACAAAGTAATGCTTGATACCATCATAAATCAAGGCACGTTCTTCCATTTCTGGCATACGGTTGATATCATTATTTCCTCCAGAAATGATACAACAAATGGTTTTCCCCTTGATATATTCAGCTAAAACTTCTAAAGAAGCGATACTAGCCGCTCCAGCAGGTTCTGCAACAATCCCTTGCTTGGAGTAGAGGTCAATCAAGGTTTCAGAAATCAATCCCTCATCAACACCTACTAAGGTTTGAACATGTTGACGGGTTGCTTCATAGGTCAACTGTCCTACCTTTTGCACAGCAATCCCATCCGCAAATTTGTCAATTTCCTTGAGCTTAACAGGTCCACCAGCTTCAAAGGCAGCCTTCATAGAACGCGCTCCATTCGCCTCTACTCCGATAACCTCAATCTCTGGACTTGTTTCCTTAATATAAGTAGAAACCCCAGCAATGAGACCACCACCTCCAACAGGAACTAAGACAGCATCAAAATCAATCGATTCTTTTCGAGCTTCTTCTAAAATCTCATAAGCAACAGTCCCTTGACCTGCTTGGACATGAGCATCATCAAAGGGATCAATAAAGGTACGATTTTCAGAGACTGTAAATTCTTGAGCTGCTTTAGCTGAGGCATCAAAGGTATCTCCAACTAGTTTAATGGTCACGAAATCCCCACCAAAAAAGCGAACCTGCCCAATTTTTTGTTGCGGAGTAGTAATGGGCATAAAAATAGTAGCAGGAATTTTCATCTCATTACAAGTATAGGCAACTCCCTGCGCATGATTTCCCGCAGAAGCGCAGACTACTCCACGCTCACGCTCTTCCTTGCTGAGCTGAGAAATAGCATAATAGGCACCACGAATTTTAAAGGAACGAACACGTTGGGCATTTTCCTTTTTCAAATAAATCTTAGCACCATACTTCTCCGATAAATAATGGTCATAATCAAGCGGTGTATTCACAACCACACCGTTCAAGACTTTATGAGCCTTGATTATATCTTTTGAACTTAACATATAAAACCTCTTTTTCTATAAAAAACAGTCACTAATGACTGTTTTTTTAGTTATTCATCTCCAAAAACTTCAGCAACACTTTCATGATATTTATGAGCCATACGAATTGAAAACTCTTTAGGAAGTTCATAACGATTTGTAGAAATCCAATCATATAACCATTCTGCCAAACTTTCTTCACTATCATTACGATGGAAGATAAAATAGTTTAAAATTTCTTTATATTCTACATCATTCAAATCCAGCGTGTCTACAAATTGACTACGAGGAACAAAATTAGAATCTAATTTTCTTAGTTGATCTGTCAATTCTCCCAATTGTAAATCCAACTGAAAAAATAATTTTTGCAGTTGCCTATCATTCTCATCACATCCTGTCTTGATAGAAAACAAATTGGTAATGTTCATATGATTTCAACTCCTAAATAAGTACATCTAATATCCCACGAATAGCTGAAGCTACTATTTTAGCAAAATTCTTTGCTTTCTAATTAGTTATAGATTTTGAATGCATCATCGTCGTTTTTACCAACGAAAGGCATTGCTTTACGCAATTCTGCACCAACTTTTTCAATTTCAAGGTTAGCTGCTTGTTCACGGTAAGCAGTCAATTTTGGACGTCCAGCTTTATAGTCATTGACAAAGTCATTTGCAAATTTACCATTTTGGATGTCTGCCAAGACAGCTTTCATGTTTTCTTTAACTTGTTCAGTGATTACACGTGGACCTGATACATAGTCACCGTACTCAGCAGTGTTTGAAATTGATTGACGCATTTTCTTGAATCCACCTTCATAGATCAAATCAACGATCAATTTCATTTCGTGAAGAACTTCAAAGTAAGCCAATTCTGGAGCGTAACCTGCTTCTGTCAAGACTTCGAAACCTGCTTCGATAAGGGCAGTCAAACCACCACAAAGTACAGCTTGTTCACCAAACAAATCTTCTTCAGTTTCTTCTTTGTATGTTGTTTCAAGAAGACCTACACGAGCTGCTCCAACACCTTTACACCAGTCCATAGCAATGTTTTTCGCATTTCCTGTTGCATCTTGGTATACGGCGTAAAGAGCTGGAACACCAAATCCTTCTTCATAAGTACGGCGTACCAAGTGTCCTGGTCCTTTAGGAGCACACATGAAGACATCTACATCTGCAGGAACTTTGATAAACTCAAAGTGAATGTTGAAACCATGGGCAAATCCAACTGCATTTCCAGCTTCCAAGTTTGGAGCGATTTCTGCTTCGTACAATTCTTGTTGGATTTCGTCTGGTGCCAAAATCATGATAACATCAGCCAATTTAGTTGCTTCTGCTACTGTATAAGTGTCAAATCCGTCTTCTTTTGCTTTGTCAAAAGATTTACCTGGACGTACACCGATGATGACATCGCGACCTGAATCACGCAAATTTTGCGCATGCGCATGTCCTTGTGAACCATAACCGATAACGGCAATTTTTTTACCGTCAAGTGCTGCTACTTTAACATCTTTTTCGTATTCCATTTGAACTGCCATAGTTTTTCTCTCTTTTCTATTATTTATTGCCTTTTAGGCTGGTTTAACAAATTTAAGTTGGATTTTTAATCACGGGTAAATCCTGTTGCACCCGTACGAGCGATATTGCGAATACCGTATGGTCGAATGACTCGCAATAGAGCTTCACTCTTTTCGGCATTTCCTGTCATTTGAATGGTAATCGAGCTTGGCGCTACGTCTACCACTGTTGCACGGAAAGGTTGAATAATCGCTAGAATCTCAGCTCGCTTCTCAGCTGGCGCTGACATCTTAACCAAAATCACCTCGCGTTCCAAGTGTGGTTTATCCGTAATATCTCGAATGCGAATCACATCAATCTGACGATTGAGCTGCTTGATGATTTGCTCCACTTCATCATGTGAAGCTACATCAATAATAATGGTGATACGCGATACATTCGGATCTTCTGTTGCTCCAACAGAGATGCTTTCGATATTAACCTGACGGCGAGACAGGACACCGGTAAAGCGATTGAGGACTCCCGAACGATTTTGTAGTTTTGCTGTTAACATTCTACGCATGGAACTTCACCCCCAACATCTCATGATTGCTCTTACCAGCTGGCACCATTGGTAACACCTGCTCCTTACGAGAAATATCTACCTCGATTAGCATAGGAACATCCTCAGTGATGACTTCAAGGTCTTGAGCCAAGGTCTCAGGATTGTCAAATTTATAGTTTTTAATACCGTAAGCTTGTGCCATCAATTGGAAATCAGGAAGGGTATCAAAGACTGACTCAGATGTTCTACCTTCATAGAAGGATTCCTGCCACTGACGAACCATTCCAAGTGAGTGGTTGTTCAGCATAACCACCTTGATTGGCACCTTGTAAATGTTCAAAATCGCCAATTCCTGATTAGTCATTTGGAAACCGCCATCCCCAACAAACAAGACTACTTCCTTATCTGGGTTAGCAATTTTAGCCCCGATTGCTGCTGGAATTCCAAATCCCATGGTTCCTAAACCACCTGAAGTCACTAACTGACGTTCATTTTGGTAGGGATAATACTGGGCTGTCCACATTTGGTGTTGACCTACGTCTGTGACCACAATGGCATCTCCGTTAGTTAATTCACCAATTCGTTCAATAACAGCTTGCGGTTGAACTACACGCTCTTTCTTATCATAAGAACGAACGCGGTTCTTGTCTTTGGTAACTTTTTCAATCCATTTCTCAGTATTGTTATGAACTGTTGGTTCTGCTAGCAACATTTGCAAGGCTTTCTTAGCATCTCCAACTACAAGAATATCTGCACTGATAATCTTACCAATCTCAGCTGGGTCAATATCAATGTGAGCAACCTTAGCATTCTTAGCAAAAGTCTTTGGATTCCCCGTCAAACGGTCATCGAAACGGCAACCAATACTAATCATAAAGTCCGCTTCCGTCATGGCAATATTAGCTGCGAATGACCCGTGCATGCCTCCCATTCCAAGGAAGAGTGGATGACTCGTTGCAATCGTTCCTTGTCCCAAAAGACTGGTTACCACCGGAATTTGATAGCGTTCTGCAAATTCATTTAATTCTGCAGCAGCTTCAGCATAACTAATTCCACCACCAGCTAGCAAGACTGGCTTTTTAGCCTTGGATAATTGCTTCAAGATTTTCTTGATTTGCATATCATTTGGCTCAAGAGTCGGCTGATAGCTTGGTAGGTTCACTTCTGATGAATAGATGAAGTCTGTTTCTAAAGCAGATACGTCTTTAGGTAGGTCAATTACAACTGGCCCTGGACGGCCTGTAGTTGCGATATGGACAGCTTCCGTAATGATACGAGGAATATCAGCTGTCTCACGAACTTGGTAATTGTACTTAGTGATTGGCATGGTAATTCCCACGATGTCTGCCTCCTGAAAGGCATCCTTCCCAATCCCTGCTCGCGCCACCTGACCTGTAAAGACCAAAAGGGGAACACTATCGCTCATGGCATCCGCAATCCCTGTAATGGCATTTGTTGCTCCCGGTCCGCTAGTAACGACGGCAACACCCAACTTTCCAGTTGATTTAGCATAACCTTCAGCTTCATGCAGACAGCCTTGCTCATGGCGTCCTAGAATGTGGCGAATGCCTTTAAAATTATATATCGCATCATAAAAAGGCAAGACTGCACCACCAGGATAGCCAAAGATGGTATCAATTCCTAAATCACGAAGTGTTTCCAAAACTAGGTCAGACCCCGTCTTAGGAGATTCTAAACTGATTTTCTCCATTGTTCCCCTTTCTTTCCTCTTAAAAATAACTTGTTACTATCATACCACTTTTTCAAAATTTTTCAAGACAAAAGAAGAAATTTTCTGAATTTTCTATTTTAACGTTTATTTATGAATGTTATTTTGGTTTTTATTTAAAAGATACCGATTTCATTATTTAAAAAGAAAAAAAGAACTGATTTCTCAGTCCTTCATTAATCTTATTCTACACTAAATAGGTATGGGTAAACAGGTTGTTGACCTTGGTGAATCTCGACTTCAACGTCTTCGAATTCTTCTGCGATTTCTTGAGCAATTTCATTGGCAAGTTCTTCGCTTCCGTCTTCACCGACATAGAAGGTTACGATTTCACTATCTTCATCCAACATATGTTTCAAAGTTTCTGTCAAGGTTTGGTGCATGTCAGGGTTTGACACGAGAATTTTCCCATCCACCATACCTAGATTATCATTTTCATGGATTTCTAAGCCATCAATGGTTGTATCACGCACAGCTGTTGTGACGCTTCCGCTAACGACATCGCTAAGAGCAGCTGTCATACGCTCTTGGTTTTCTTCGATGGACTTACTTGGATCAAAAGCAAGAAGACTTGTCAAACCTTGAGGAAGAGTGCGAGCTTCCACCACTACTGCTGGTTGCTCCAAAACTTCTGCTGCAGATTGAGCTGCCATGAAGATGTTTTTGTTGTTTGGCAGGAAGATAATGTTACGAGCGTTGACCTGTTCAACAGCCTTGATAAAGTCTTCTGTTGAAGGGTTCATGGTTTGACCGCCTTCGATAACATAATCCACACCTTGAGAACGGAAGATATCTGCTAGACCTTTACCAGCCACCACGGCAATCAAAGCATACTCTTTTTCTTCAGCTGGCTTGCTAACTTGAGCAGCTTCTTTCTCAACCTGTGCTTCGTGTTGGTTACGCATATTGTCAACTTTTACCTTGACCAAGCTACCATATTTGAGACCTTCTTGCATGACAAGTCCTGGATCTTCTGTATGGACATGGACTTTGACGATTTCATCATCATTGACAACGAGGAGAGAATCTCCAAGTTCATTCAAGTAGTTACGGAATTCATCGTAGTCAAAATCTTTGGCATAGGTTGGACCTTGCTTAAGAGCTACCATGATTTCAGTACAGTAACCAAAGTTGATGTCCTCAGTCGCCACATGACCAGCCACAGACTTGTGGTGCTCTGCATTGATCATTTCACTCATGTTGGCAGGAGTGGCTACAAAGTCCTCAGATGCAATATATTCGCCAGTAAGGGCTGAAAGGAAACCTTCGTA
Source organism: Streptococcus sp. 9903 (assembly GCF_013276625.1). Classification (NCBI taxonomy): domain Bacteria; kingdom Bacillati; phylum Bacillota; class Bacilli; order Lactobacillales; family Streptococcaceae; genus Streptococcus; species Streptococcus sp. 9903. The sequence goes on from NZ_VMLI01000027.1 coordinate 37,996, forward strand.
GATGAAAACCAATCCTTGACCACCCGAGTCCACAACGCCAACTTCCTTCAAGACTGGAAGCATGTCTGGTGTTTTAGCTAGAGCTGTTTTAGCACCTTCTAAAGCTGCGCGCATGACTTCAACAGCGTCATCTGTTTGCTCAGCTTTTTTCTTAGCACCGATAGCAGCACCACGAGAAACTGTCAAAATCGTTCCTTCAACTGGCTTCATCACTGCCTTATAGGCAACTTCCACACCTGATTGGAAGGCAAGGGCCAAGTCTTGACCTGTTAACTCGTCTTTATCCTTGATCGCTTGTGAAAATCCACGGAAAAGCTGAGACGTAATAACTCCTGAGTTCCCCCGCGCACCCATCAAAAGACCTTTGGCAAGAATGCTCGCTACCTCGCCAACTGTAGAAGCTGGCTTGTCTGCAACTTCTTTAGCACCATTTTCAATGGTCATTCCCATATTTGTCCCAGTATCTCCATCTGGAACAGGGAAGACGTTTAATGAATTGACATATTCAGCTTGCTTATTCAAGCGAGTTGATGCAGCCTGCACCATTTCTTGAAATAAGCTAGTAGTAATTTTTGACACGGTTATTCTCCTACAACTTTGATATTTTGAATGTAGACATTTACAGTCTGAGCAGTAATTCCAAGCTGGTTTTCCAAGCTAAAGGCAACACGCTCTTGAATGTTTTTTGACACTTCACTAATCTTTGTTCCGTAGCTCAACACGGTATACACATCAACTGCAATGCTTCCATCTTCGGCTGCCTTTACGACGACACCTTTGGAATAATTTTCCTTACCTAGAAGGGCTTGGAAATTATCTTTGAGGGCATTTTTACTAGCCATACCGACCACACCAAAAATCTCAGTTGTTGCACCGCCTACGACAGTTGCAATCACTTCATCTGTTAGTTCGATTTGACCATCTTTTGTATTAATTTTTACAGTCATCCTTTTTACCTCAACTAGTTGATACTCTATTTTATCATATTTCAGCCCAAGTGTAAAAGCAGAATACTGTATCAGCGGATATTTACTCTGCTTTTAAAATGATTTTTTCGCTATGACAAAAGAAAAAGACCCTGAGGTCTCCTTGCTTTTATTATTAAACGCGTTCAACTTTACCTGATTTCAAAGCACGAGCTGAAGCCCAAACTTTTTTAGGTTTACCATCGATAAGAACAGTAACTTTTTGAAGGTTTGGTTTTACGGCACGTTTTGTTTGGTTCATCGCGTGTGAACGGTTGTTTCCTGATACAGTCTTACGACCTGTAAAGTAACATACTTTAGCCATTGTGTTTTCCTCCTATTAGATCTAATATAGCGGATGTGCTAGCACCACATACCGTACTATGTTATCACACTTTCTTCATTTTTGCAAGGGAATTGGAAGATTTTTTTATTTATTGTGATTCGAATGCGATAATGTCTTTAGTAAATCGAACGTGAAAATGTCCCATTTGGTAGAATAGTCATATGAAAAGGATCCAACTGAATATGAATGAAACGAAAAAATATCTTGTGATAAAAGCTATAGACCAAGGAAAGAAAACAAAGAATCGAGCCTGTGTCGAACTCAATCTTTCTGAAAGACAAATCAATCGTCTGCTACTAGTCTATCAACAGAAAGGAAAAGAAGCCTTCAGACACGGAAACAGAGAATTGGAAGATTTTTTATTTGTGTCTTAAATCAGATTTTACGTGACATTTTCTGCTCTTCACATGTCATTGTTGATTAACAAAAAACAACATTGAAAATAGGTGTATAAAAATCATCTCTAACTACTACTCAGGAGATGCCTGTTAAGTCTAAGTACCACAGCTCATCTATCGGTTTTCTCACTATAATATCCAAGTCTAAATACAATACACGAACCTCACTTACATACTTAGGGATAAAATACCTAAATAAGGTAGCGTAAGAAAGTCCCTCAAAGGGTAAACGATAATCTTTCAGAATACTACTGTCAATCGGAAAATCATCATTAAAAATATAAAACTTCCGATTATCATAACGAATACACAGGGACTTTATTGTTGTTTCAACTTTATTCATACTGAGCATTACCTGCGCCTAAGACAATCGCTTTTTTCTCGTCTCTCATTCTCTATCTCATTTCTTTTTTATTCCCATCATATGTTTGGGGAGCTTACTTTCCATTATGACGGCAAAGCGTTTAGATAAGGCTATTTTTTACACCACGACACGGGGCTTGGCAAATCGATTCCATTTGCCAAACGTAGTTAGTAAAGCAGTTAGCTAGACCACTCACTACCAGTTACGACGGAAAGTTTTACGAATCTATACCATTCGTGGACTTTGCCTAGTGAAGCGTTTAGGTAAGGCTATTTTTTACATTACGACACGGAGTTTTACAAATCGATCCTATTTGCCAAACGTAGTTAGTGAGGCAGTTACCGCTTGCTAACTGTTACGACGTAAAGTTTTACGAATCGATATTATTCGTAAAACTTTACTAGTGGAGCGCCTAGCCAAGTTCCATAGAAACTTGGCGTTAGTTACTTAGATTGTTACACAATCAAGTAACTTTGGCGATCTACATTTTTTCTTCCAACTCTACATCTGGATACTTGTCCGCAAACCAACGGAGGGCAAAGTCATTTTCAAAGAGGAAGACTGGTTGGTCAAAGCGGTCTTTAGCCAAGATATTGCGACTTGACGACATGCGTTCATCCAAGTCCTCAGGCTTGATCCAACGAACGGTCTTTTTCCCCATTGGGCTCATGACGACTTCCGCATTGTACTCGCCCTCCATACGGTGCTTAAAGACTTCAAACTGGAGTTGACCTACAGCTCCCAGCATATACTCGCCTGTTTGGTAATTCTTATAAAGCTGAATAGCCCCCTCTTGCACCAGTTGCTCAATCCCCTTGTGGAAGGATTTTTGCTTCATGACATTCTTGGCAGAAACTTTCATGAAAATCTCAGGTGTAAAGGTTGGCAGTGGTTCAAATTCAAATTTGTTTTTCCCAACTGTCAAGGTATCCCCAACTTGATAAGTACCTGTATCGTATACACCGATAATATCACCCGCCACGGCATTGGTTACATTCTCACGACTTTCCGCCATAAACTGAGTAACATTTGACAGCTTAGCTCCCTTACCAGTACGAGGCAGGTTGACACTCATACCACGCTCAAATTCGCCTGATACGATACGGACAAAGGCAATACGGTCACGGTGACGAGGGTCCATGTTGGCTTGGATTTTAAAGACAAATCCTGAGAAATCCTTGTCGTACGGATCCACAACTTCACCGTCTGTTTTCTTGTGTCCATGTGGTTCTGGAGCAAACTTGAGGAAGGTCTCAAGGAAGGTCTGCACACCAAAGTTTGTCAAAGCTGAACCAAAGAAGACAGGTGTCAATTCTCCAGCAAGGATAGCTTCCTCTGAAAACTCATTTCCAGCTTCATTTAAAAGTTCAATATCATCTTTGACTTGCTCGTAGAAAGGATTGCTACCAAAAAGCTTATCCCCATCTTCTAAACTAGCAAAACGCTCATCCCCCTTGTAGAGCTCCAAGCGTTGATTATAGAGGTCATACAAGCCTTCAAAAGCTTTCCCCATCCCGATTGGCCAGTTCATCGGATAGCTCGCAATGCCCAATACTTCTTCCAATTCTTGCAAGAGGTCCAGTGGCTCACGACCGTCACGGTCCAGCTTGTTCATAAAGGTAAAGACTGGAATGCCACGGTGTTTCACAACCTCAAACAATTTCTTGGTTTGCGCCTCGATACCCTTGGCAGAGTCCACAACCATGACCGCAGCATCCACCGCCATCAAGGTACGATAGGTATCTTCTGAAAAGTCCTCGTGCCCTGGGGTGTCTAGGATGTTGACGCGCTTGCCATCGTAATCAAACTGCATAACAGATGAAGTCACCGAAATCCCACGTTGCTTCTCGATATCCATCCAGTCAGACTTGGCAAAAGTCCCTGTTTTCTTTCCTTTTACGGTACCAGCCTCACGAATCTCACCCCCAAAGTAGAGCAACTGCTCCGTTATGGTTGTTTTCCCCGCGTCCGGGTGGGAGATGATGGCAAAGGTACGACGTTTCTTAATTTCTTCTTGAATATTCATAAGTTCTCTTTCTTTAGATTCTCTATTTTCCTTGTTTCGATAGCTAAGAATGATTTTTACATTGGATTTTACCATTCCTTTCAACACTCCATTATATCGGATTTTAGCATTTTTTTCAATTTCTATTTCTTTTCACTTATCCCTCCCTTATTTATAGGAAAATATGGTAAAATAGAACAGACTAAAAATCATCATTTCACGAAAGGATGCAAGATGAAAATTACGCAAGAAGAGGTAACACACGTTGCCAATCTTTCAAAATTAAGATTCTCTGAAGAAGAAACTGCTGCCTTTGCGACTACCTTGTCTAAGATTGTTGACATGGTTGAATTGCTGGGCGAAGTTGACACAACTGGTGTCGCACCTACTACGACTATGGCTGACCGCAAGACTGTACTCCGCCCTGATGTGGCCGAAGAAGGAACAGACCGTGATCGCTTGTTTAAAAACGTACCTGAAAAAGACAACTACTATATCAAGGTACCAGCTATCCTAGACGATGGAGGAGATGCCTAATGACTTTTAACAATAAAACCATTGAAGACTTGCACAATCTCCTTGTTTCTAAGGAAATTTCAGCAACGGAATTGACCCAAGCTACGCTTGAAGATATCAAGTCTCGCGAGACAGCTATCAACGCTTTTGTTACCATCGCTGAGGAGCAAGCCCTTGCTCAAGCCAAGGCTATTGACCAAGCTGGAATCGATGCTGATAATGTCCTTTCAGGAATTCCGCTTGCAGTAAAGGATAACATCTCTACAGACGGTATTCTCACAACTGCCGCCTCAAAAATGCTCTACAACTACGAGCCTATCTTTGATGCGACAGCCGTTGCTAATGCCAAAGCTAAAGGTATGATTGTTGTTGGAAAGACTAACATGGACGAGTTTGCCATGGGTGGTTCAGGTGAAACTTCTCACTACGGTGCCACTAAAAATGCTTGGGATCGGACCAAGGTTCCTGGTGGTTCTTCAAGTGGTTCAGCCGCAGCTGTAGCCTCAGGACAAGTCCGCTTGTCACTTGGTTCTGATACCGGTGGTTCTATCCGCCAACCTGCTGCCTTCAACGGGATTGTTGGTCTCAAACCAACCTACGGAACGGTTTCTCGTTTCGGTCTCATTGCCTTTGGTAGCTCATTAGACCAGATTGGACCTTTCGCACCAACTGTTAAGGAAAACGCCCTCTTGCTCAACGCTATTGCCAGCGAAGATGCCAAAGACTCTACTTCTGCTCCTGTCCGCATCGCCGACTTTACTTCAAAAATCGGTCAAGACATCAAGGGCATGAAAATTGCTTTACCTAAGGAATACCTAGGCGAAGGAATTGACCCAGAGGTTAAGGAAACCATTCTGAATGCTGCTAAGCACTTTGAAAAATTGGGCGCTATCGTCGAAGAAGTCAGCCTTCCTCACTCTAAATACGGTGTTGCCGTTTACTACATCATCGCTTCATCAGAAGCTTCATCAAACTTGCAACGTTTTGACGGTATCCGTTACGGCTACCGCGCAGAAGATGCAAGCAACCTTAATGAAATCTATGTAAACAGCCGTAGCCAAGGTTTCGGTGAAGAAGTGAAACGCCGTATCATGCTAGGTACTTTCAGCCTTTCATCAGGTTACTACGATGCTTACTACAAGAAAGCTGGTCAAGTCCGTACCCTCATCATTCAAGATTTCGAAAACGTCTTCGCGGATTATGACTTGATTTTGGGTCCAACTGCTCCAAGTGTTGCTTATGACTTGGACTCACTCAACCATGACCCAGTTGCCATGTACTTGGCTGACCTTTTGACTATACCTGTAAACTTGGCAGGACTGCCTGGAATTTCGATTCCAGCTGGATTCTCTCAAGGTCTACCAGTCGGTCTGCAATTGATTGGTCCTAAGTACTCTGAAGAAACCATTTACCAAGTTGCTGCTGCCTTTGAAGCAACAACAGACTACCATAAACAACAACCCGTGATTTTTGGAGGTGACAACTAATGAACTTTGAAACAGTCATTGGACTTGAAGTCCACGTAGAGCTCAACACCAATTCAAAAATCTTCTCACCTACTTCTGCCCACTTCGGAAATGACCAAAATGCCAACACCAACGTGATTGACTGGTCTTTCCCAGGAGTTCTGCCAGTTCTCAATAAGGGTGTAGTCGATGCTGGTATCAAGGCGGCTCTTGCCCTCAACATGGACATCCACAAAAAAATGCACTTTGACCGCAAGAACTACTTCTACCCTGATAATCCCAAAGCCTACCAAATTTCTCAGTTTGATGAGCCAATCGGTTACAACGGCTGGATTGAAGTGGAGCTAGAAGACGGTACAACTAAGAAAATCGGTATCGAACGCGCCCACCTAGAGGAAGATGCTGGTAAGAACACCCACGGTACAGATGGCTACTCTTATGTTGACCTCAACCGTCAAGGGGTACCATTGATTGAGATTGTATCTGAAGCCGACATGCGCTCGCCAGAAGAAGCCTACGCTTACCTAACTGCCCTCAAGGAAGTCATCCAGTACGCTGGCATTTCTGACGTTAAGATGGAAGAAGGTTCTATGCGTGTGGATGCCAATATCTCTCTTCGTCCGTATGGTCAAGAAAAATTCGGTACCAAGACAGAGTTGAAGAACCTCAATTCCTTCTCAAACGTCCGCAAGGGGCTTGAATACGAAGTCCAACGTCAAGCCGAAATCCTACGCTCAGGTGGTCAAATCCGCCAAGAAACACGCCGTTACGATGAAGCTAACAAGGCAACCATCCTCATGCGTGTCAAAGAAGGAGCTGCAGACTACCGCTACTTCCCAGAACCAGACCTACCTCTCTTTGAAATCTCAGACGAGTGGATCGAGGAAATGCGCACTGAATTGCCAGAGTTTCCAAAAGAACGCCGTGCTCGCTACGTGGCTGACCTTGGTTTGTCAGACTACGATGCTAGCCAGTTGACTGCAAACAAAGTCACTTCTGACTTCTTTGAGAAAGCTGTGGCTCTCGGAGGAGATGCCAAACAAGTCTCTAACTGGCTCCAAGGCGAAGTCGCTCAGTTCTTGAACGCTGAAGGCAAGACACTGGAACAAATCGAATTGACACCAGAAAACTTGGTTGAAATGATTGCCATCATCGAAGACGGCACTATCTCTTCTAAGATTGCTAAGAAAGTCTTTGTCCACCTTGCTAAAAATGGCGGTGGCGCGCGTGAATACGTGGAAAAAGCAGGTATGGTTCAAATCTCAGATCCAGAAATCTTGATTCCAATCATCCACCAAGTCTTTGCGGATAACGAAGCCGCGGTTGCCGACTTCAAGTCAGGTAAACGTAACGCAGACAAGGCCTTCACAGGCTTCCTTATGAAAGCAACCAAAGGCCAAGCCAACCCACAAGACGCCCTTAAACTTCTTGCACAAGAATTGGCGAAGTTGAAAGAAGGGTAATATGTAAAAGAAACCAGCCCTGAGGTTGGTTTTTTCGCTCCTACGGTAAATTCCCAAACTAACTTCCACCGCTAATCCAAGTGGAAGTTAGTCTGAT
>NZ_VMLI01000028.1:0-13726 GCF_013276625.1 Streptococcus sp. 9903
GACGAAGTCAGTAACATACATACGGCAAGGCGACGTTGACGCGGTTTGAAGAGATTTTTGAAGAGTATGAAACGAAAAGGAGGTTGGTCATTGTACCAGCCTCCTTTTGAGTATGATATAATAGTTCTATGAGATTAGATAAATTTTTAGTTGCCTGCGCTGTGGGGAGTCGGACTGAGGTCAAAAACATGCTCAAGGCTGGGCGCGTGACGGTAAATGGTAAAAAAGAAAAGTCAGCAAAATTGCAGATTGATGAAGAAAGAGATGAGATTCGCTTTGATGGGCAAGTGTTGGAGTATGAAGAGTTTGTCTACTACATGATGAACAAGCCCAAAGGAGTTATTTCAGCGACTGAGGATCCCAAGCACAGAACGGTGTTGGACTTGCTGGATGATATTGCTCGGAGCAAGGAAGTTTTCCCAGTAGGACGCTTGGATATTGACACGCATGGTCTTTTGCTCTTGACCAATGATGGTCAGCTGGCTCATGTTCTTCTTTCGCCCAAGCGTCATGTGGACAAGACTTATCTGGCACAAGTCAAGGGAATCATGACCCAAGAAGATGTGGAGACATTTGCTGAGGGTATTCCTCTCAAAGACTTTACCTGTCAACCCGCTATACTGGAGCTTGTGTCCATAGATACAGAAAAGAATCAGAGCCAAATCCGTGTGACCATTGCAGAAGGGAAGTTTCATCAGGTCAAGCGTATGGTGGGCTACTGTGGCAAGGAAGTAGTAGACTTGCAACGTTTGACTATGGGAACTCTAGTATTGGATGAGAACTTGCAGCGAGGAGAATGGCGTCGTTTGACCAAGGAAGAATTAGAAGATCTCCTTGCGAATATTGCTTAATTTGATTTATATTTGAAAAGGTGAGGAAGAATATCCTTGCCTTTTATGTTTTTCAGTTGCTTCCTTTGTGAAAAGAGTTATAATAGACTGTAGAATAAAAGGAGGAATCTATGAACGCGATTCAAGAATCATTTACTGATAAACTATTTGCCAATTATGAAGCAAATGTAAAATACCAAGCGATTGAAAATGCTGCCAGCCACAACGGAATTTTTGCAGCCTTAGAACGTCGTCAGAGCCATGTAGATAATACACCTGTTTTCTCATTGGATTTGACCAAGGACAAGGTAACCAACCAGAAAGCGTCTGGTCGTTGCTGGATGTTTGCGGCTCTCAACACTTTCCGCCACAAGCTCATCTCACAATACAAACTAGAAAATTTTGAGTTGTCACAGGCCCACACCTTCTTCTGGGACAAGTATGAGAAATCAAACTGGTTCTTGGAGCAAGTCATTGCGACTGCAGACCAAGAATTGACGAGCCGTAAGGTTAAATTCTTACTTCAAACTCCTCAACAAGATGGTGGTCAATGGGATATGGTCGTTTCCCTCTTTGAAAAATACGGTGTCGTGCCTAAGTCAGTTTATCCTGAGTCTGTTTCATCTAGTAGCAGCCGTGAGCTAAATGCAATCCTTAACAAATTGCTGCGCCAAGATGCTCAAATCTTGCGTGACTTACTAGCTTCTGGCGCAGACCAAGCGACTGTTCAAGCTAAGAAAGAAGACCTCTTGCAAGAGATCTTTAACTTCCTTGCCATGTCACTAGGACTACCACCACGTAAATTTGACTTTGCTTATCGTGATAAGGATAATAACTACCAAAGCGAAAAAGGTATTACTCCACAGGAATTTTACAAGAAATATGTCAATCTTCCTTTAGAAGACTACGTTTCTGTTATCAATGCTCCAACTGCTGATAAACCATACGGTAAATCTTACACAGTTGAGATGTTGGGGAATGTGGTTGGTAGCCGTGCGGTTCGCTACATCAACGTTCCTATGGAGCGCTTGAAAGAGTTGGCAATTGCTCAAATGCAAGCAGGTGAGACTGTTTGGTTTGGTTCAGATGTCGGTCAGCTCAGCAACCGCAAAGCTGGAATTCTTGCGACAGATGTTTATGACTTTGAATCAAGCATGGACATTAAACTCACTCAAGACAAGGCTGGACGTTTGGACTACAGCGAAAGCTTAATGACCCACGCTATGGTCTTGACAGGTGTTGACTTGGATGAAAATGGTAAGTCAACCAAGTGGAAGGTTGAAAACTCTTGGGGAGATAAGGTAGGTACAGATGGTTACTTTGTTGCCTCAGACGCTTGGATGGACGAATACACTTACCAAATCGTTGTCCGTAAGGAATTGCTGACAGCAGAAGAACAAGCAGCCTATGAAGCAGAACCAATTGTACTCGCACCTTGGGATCCAATGGGTGCCTTGGCCGAATAAAAGTATAGAAAAAAGGAATCAGATTTTAGAACCTGATTCCTTTTAAGTTGCTTGATTACATGATATGAAGAACATGTGCCACAATACCCACTGCGAAGAGTGCAAGGATAATAGTGATTGGAGATACTTTTTTCTTAAGCAAGTACATGCAAAGTAAAGTAAGGAGTAGTCCTGATAGTCCAGGAATCAACATATCCAAGTTTTGTTGGAAAGTAGTAACTTTTTCAGGAGTTTGAGACAATCCTTGTCCTACTTGTGCGAATGCTTCTTGGATACCTTTAGACCCTTCTGGCAATTTATCCCAATGGATATAAGCTTTTTCATCTAGTTGAACTTTGGCAACATCGAAAGCAAATTTAATATTTACCCAACGTTGAACAAGGACAGCAAGAATGAACATACCAAGGATAGAAGCTCCTTTAGTGATGTCTTGAAGGATACCGCCAGACATATCTTTAGTGATTTCTGATCCAGCCTTGTATCCAATCTCTTGTGTATACCACAAGAATGACATACGAATCAAGTTCCAAAGAACGAAGAAGAGGATTGGACCTAAGATATTACCAGTAAGGGCAAGTGAAGCACCGAGTGATCCAAGGATTGGGCGTACTGTAAACCAGAATACTGGGTCACCGATACCAGCAAGAGGTCCCATCATACCGATTTTAACCCCTTGGATAGCAGCGTCATCGATTTCCACACCGTTAGCACGTTCTTCTTCAAGTGCAAGAGTAACCCCCATGATTGGAGCGGCTACGTATGGGTGAGTGTTGAAGAACTCAAGATGGCGTTCAAGAGCAGCGATTTGATCTTCTTTTTTAGTGTAGAGTTTTTTAAGAGCTGGAATTAATGAGTAAGCCCAACCCAAGTTTTGCATACGTTCATAGTTCCAAGAACCTTGTAAGAAAGTTGAACGCCACCAAACTTTTTTACGATCTGATTTAGTTAATTGAAGTTTTTCAGTCATGATGTTTTCAGTCCTTTCTTATCTTAGTAGTCTTCTAGGATATCGCCGATTGGGTCGTTAGAAGTTGCGGCTCCTCCGCCACCATTTCCACCAGTTTTAGAAAGGTGAAGGTAGATAAGAGCGATAGCAACACCGATAGCACCAAATCCGATTAGAGTAATATCTGACACGGCAGCAAGCACGAAACCGATAGCGAAGAATGGCCATACTTCACGAGTTGCCATCATGTTGATAACCATGGCGTAACCAACGGCAACGACCATACCACCACCGATAGCCATACCGTCTTTGAGCCAATCAGGCATAGCATTTAGAATGCTTTGTACGGTTTCAGTTGGTACCATTAGAAGGAGTGCTGCAGGGACTGCAATACGAAGACCTTGAAGAAGAAGTGCGACAAAGTGAGCACGTTCAACTGCTTTGAAGTCACCTTTTTTAGCAGAAGCATCAGCAGTGTGAACCAATCCGACAGAGAGTGTACGGACAATCATAGTCAAGAATAGACCAGCAACTGCAAGAGGGATAGCAACCGCTTGGGCAACACCGATACCTGTCTTAGTAAAGTCGCCACCAAGAACCATGATAATGGCAGCAGCAACAGAAGCAAGAGCAGCGTCAGGAGCTACGGCAGCTCCGATGTTAGCCCAACCAAGGGCAATCATTTGAAGAGAACCACCAAGTATAATACCTGCTTCTAAGTGACCTGTTACAAGCCCAATAAGAGTACAAGCTACAAGTGGTTGATGGAATTGGAACTGGTCGAGGATACCTTCAAGACCTGCTAGGAAGGCTACAACGACTACTAAAACCATAGAAATAATAGACATCTTTAAAATCCTTTCATAAAATCGATTATTGTACGTTTGCTTTATTGATCAAGTCAAACAAATCTTTTTTGGTGTCGTTTGGTACTTTACGTACGTCAAATTCAACACCGAGGTCACGCATTTTTTCAAATGTAGCAACATCTTCTTTGTCCATAGACAAAACGTTGTTGACCATTGTTTTACCTGTTGAGTGAGCCATAGAACCAACGTTAAGAGTCTTGATTGGCACGCCACCTTCGATAGCACGAAGGGCATCTTGAGGTGTTTCAAACAAGATAAGGGCATGTGTTTCTCCGAAACGTGGATCTTTTGAAACCTCAATCAGTTTTTGAATTGGAACCACGTTAGCCTTGACATTACCTGGAGCCGCTTGTTTAATGAGCTCTTTACGAAGGTCGTCTTTAGCCACGGTATCTGAAGCAACGATGATACGATTTGCTTTTGAATCTGGAGTCCAAGCAGTTGCAACCTGACCGTGAAGTAGACGTGTGTCAAGACGTGCAAGGTTGATTTTGAGTTTCCCGTCTCCGATGACAGTTCCTTCTGGAATAGCAGCTTGGGCAACTGGAGCAGCTGCAGCGCTTGCTACTTCCTCAACTGGGTTTAGCTCTTCTGGAAGAGCCTTGATGCCATCTTTGGCTTCTTTAATGATATTAGCAGCGACTTTTTCTACACCTGCAACAGCGTCCATCAGGCGCTCTGTGTAGGCTTGAATTAACATCGGTAAGTTCAGTCCTGTGATGATGGCAAACTTACGCTCGGGATTTTCTCCCATCACGCGACTAGCTTGGTTAAATGGAGATCCACTCCAAAGGTCAGCCAAAACTAGAACCTCATCTTCTGCGTCAAATGCAGCAACAGCGTTATTAAACTTAGCGTATAGATCATCAGGACCCTCATTTGGCATAAAGGTTACAACTTGAACCTTTTCTTGTTCACCAAAGATCATAGATCCTGACTGATGAATACCCGCAGCAAACTCGCCGTGGCTCGCAATAATGATTCCGATACTCATTATTGTCATTCCTCCTTTTTTGTTTTAGTTTTCGTTTAAGAAAACTTTAAGACTTTTTAAGTATAAACCGTTTTCATCTAAAAATCAACTATTTATCATAAAATAATTAAAAATATTACATCTGAAAATATTGATATATTGAGTTTTGGAGAAGTTTTTTTGAATTCTTATTTAAAAATTTAATATAAAAAAGTTGGAAGACGCTTCCAACTTTTAAAATAGGTTTCTAATAGATTAGTGGGTGAAGTCGAGTACCATACGTCCTTGGATTTGCCCTTTTTCCATTTCGTCGAAAATGGCTACGGCATCTTCTATTGGACGTTTTTGAACAACTGGAACTACCAAACCTTCTGCACCGAATTGGAAGGCTTCTTCCAAGTCTTTACGAGTTCCAACAAGAGAACCGATAACTTGGATTCCATCGAGGACTGTTTTAACGATGCTGAGTTCCATCATTTCAGAAGGAAGACCGACAGCGACGACGCGACCACCGGCACGAACGGAGTCAACAGCCTGGTTGAAGGCAACTTTAGATACAGCAGTTACGACAGCTGAATGAGCTCCTCCATCAGTTTTTTCTCTGATGAGTCCTGGTACATCATCAACTTCTAGGCCGTTAATAACGACATCAGCACCGACTTCTTTTGCAAGGGCAAGTTTGTCATTGTTGATATCAACTGCGATGACATGAGCATTGAATACTTTTTTAGCATATTGAACAGCTAGGTTACCAAGCCCACCAGCACCATAAAGGACAACCCATTGGCCTGGTTCAACTTTTGCTTCTTTAATAGCTTTATAGGTTGTTACGCCAGCACATGTGATAGAAGAAGCTTGGGCTGGATCAAGTCCGTCAGGAACTTTGACAGCATAGTCAGCAGTTACGATACATTGTTCAGCCATACCACCGTCTACTGAGTAGCCAGCATTTTTCACTGTACGGCAAAGAGTTTCGCGACCAGTTGTACAGTATTCGCAAGTGCCACATCCTTCAAAGAACCAAGCAACGCTGACGCGGTCGCCGACTTTAAGGCTTTTTACATCTGGGGCAATTTCTTTAACAATACCAACACCTTCGTGACCTAGAACACGTCCTGGTACTTGACCAAAGTCACCATGGGCAACGTGGAGGTCAGTGTGGCAAACACCACAGTATTCAATTTCTACAAGTGCTTCCCCAGTTTCAAGTGGACGGAGTACTTTTTCTTCAACAGCAACACCAGTGCTTTCTGGATTTACAACAACAGCTTTCATAGCTATCCTCCTTTATATTGACCGAGAACAGGGACAACGGGACTGGATTGATTTTTTGTCAACAGAGTCGAGTGTTACGAGCTCTCTTGCATTTATATGTGAATTATATCACAAAAGAAAGCCTTTTCCAAGGTTTTGGAGGCAAAAAGTAGAACAATCGATTAACTGGTTGATGAGACTGTGAAAAGAGCACAAAGACCAGCTCGCAAGCTAGTCAGTATGGACTATAAGAATAAGTCTTGCAGGGTTTTGGCAACCCCATCTTGGTCGTTGGTCAGAGAAATTTGCTCATCTGCATAGGGGAGTAACTCTGGATTGGCATTTTTCATGGCATAGCCCTTCCCTGCAAAAGCGAGCATTTCGGTATCATTGTGTTCATCTCCAAAAGCAATCAAATCTTTTTTGTCGCGGTTCATTACCTTGAGCAAGTAGTCCAAGGCAAAGGCCTTATTAACTCCTTTGGGTGTACACTCAAGGATATTGAGCGGACCTCCCCAGGTATTGATAGACAGTTGATGCTGGTAGAAGGCGTTCATTTCTTTTGCCAGGGCATACTTGTCACTGGCTCTAGTCTGCAAGAGAATACAGTTAGGATCCTTGGTCACCAATTCAGGCTGAAATTGATCTTCAGGGCGAAAAGCTTCTACACCAAATAGTTTGGGATTGGCAATTTCTTCATTGGGATTTGTAATGTAGAATTTTTTACGATATTCTCCAGCGATAAAATCGGCTTGAATGTTCTCTGAACGTCGAACCATGTCTAAAAGATATTTTTTGTCTACCGTCAAACACTTTTCGAAGTTCCAAACTTGGTCTGGTAAATGAGTGAGGGAGCCGTTGAAGTTAATCATAGGAGTGTCTAAGCCTAGTTCACGGTAGAAATCTTTTGACATGCGGTAAGGGCGACCTGTCGTAATAATAATCTGATGGCCTTTTTCGGCAACTTTTCTGATAGTTTCTTTGGTAAAGTCAGAAATCTGACTGTCCGAGTTGAGCAGGGTTCCATCCAGGTCAACTGCAATAATTTTTTTCGTCATAGGGACCTTTCTAGTGTCTTTTCAGATAAGATGTCTACTATTATAACAGAAAGCAGGCAGAAAAGCAGATTCCAAACAAAAAATGAAATTGAATCAATTTCTTAAATAAATCAAACAAAGATATTGAAAAAGTGAATGATAAATGATATAATTCTATTATTGTTCGTAAAAATTAAAAGGAGATTGATAATGGACAAATTATTTAAACTAAAAGAGAACGGTACAGACGTTCGTACAGAGGTTCTCGCTGGTTTAACAACTTTCTTTGCAATGAGTTATATTCTCTTTGTAAACCCACAAATTCTTTCGCAAACAGGAATGCCTGCTCAGGGTGTATTCCTCGCAACGATTATCGGTGCAGTTGCTGGTACCCTGATGATGGCCTTCTACGCCAACTTGCCATATGCTCAAGCGCCAGGTATGGGACTCAATGCCTTCTTTACCTTTACAGTTGTATTTGGACTCGGTTATTCTTGGCAAGAAGCCCTAGCTATGGTCTTCATCTGTGGAATTATCTCATTGATTATCACTTTGACAAATGTTCGTAAAATGATCATTGAATCGATTCCAAATGCCCTTCGCTCAGCTATTTCAGCTGGTATCGGTGTCTTCCTTGCCTATGTAGGGATTAAGAATGCTGGACTTTTGAAATTTACGATTGATCCAGGTAACTATACTGTTGTAGGAGAAGGGGCTGACAAAGCGCAAGCAACCATTGCGGCAAATGCTTCAGCAGTTCCAGGCTTGGTCAGCTTTAATAATCCAGCTGTTTTGGTGGCTCTTGCAGGACTTGCCATTACTATCTTCTTTGTCATCAAAGGGATTAAAGGGGGAATTATCCTCTCTATCTTGACAACAACTGTTCTTGCTATTGCAGTTGGTTTGGTAGATTTGTCAAGCATCGATTTTGCTAATAACCATGTTGGTGCAGCTTTTGAAGATTTGAAGACAGTCTTTGGTGCAGCTCTTGGTTCAGAAGGTTTGGGAGCTTTGGTTTCAGATACAGCTCGCTTGCCTGAAACGCTTATGGCTATTCTTGCCTTCTCATTGACAGATATTTTTGACACAATTGGTACCCTGATCGGTACAGGTGAAAAAGTTGGTATCGTAGCGACCAATGGTGAAAATCACCAATCAGCTAAGTTGGACAAGGCTCTTTACTCTGATTTGATTGGTACTTCTATTGGTGCCATCGCAGGTACTTCAAACGTAACGACTTATGTTGAGTCTGCTGCTGGTATCGGTGCAGGTGGACGTACTGGTTTGACAGCCTTGGTTGTGGCAATCTGTTTTGCAATCTCAAGCTTCTTTAGCCCACTTCTCGCTATCGTACCAACAGCTGCTACAGCTCCAATCTTGATTATCGTCGGAATTATGATGTTGGCTAGCTTGAAAAATATCCATTGGGATGATATGGCTGAAGCGGTTCCTGCTTTCTTCACATCTATCTTTATGGGATTCAGCTACTCTATCACTCAAGGGATTGCAGTTGGTTTCTTGACTTACACCTTGACTAAGCTTGTCAAAGGTCAAGCTAAAGATGTTCATGTCATGATTTGGATTTTGGATGCCTTGTTTATCCTTAACTACATCAGTATGGCCCTATAATAGAATGACCCAGGGGGATTTTCCCCCTTTTTTGAATACAAAGGAGATAGGTGATGAAAGAGAAAAATATATGGAAAGAATTATTGAATCGTGCAGGTTGGCTGTTAATCTTTTTGCTAGCGACAATTTTATATCAGATTCCTTTAGGGGTCACTGCTATTTTAACTTTAAATGCAGTACCACTGTTACAGTCAGGACTGATAGTCGCTGGTATTTCAATTGTGGTTTTAGCGTTATTTATTATTGGAGCTCGTAAAACGCAATTGGCAAGTTTTAATTTTTCTTTTTTTAGAACTAAGGATTTGGCTAGATTGGGCTTAAGCTATCTAGTGATTCTTGCCTTTAATATTATTGGTATGGTCTTACTGCATTTGATGAATGAAACAACAACCAGCAATCAATCAAATATTAATGATTTGGTCCAGAATAGTTCCTTAATTTCCAGTTTTTTCCTACTGGTTCTAATAGCTCCTATTTGTGAGGAGATTTTATGTCGAGGAGTGATTCCTAAAAAACTCTTTCGTGGTAAAGAAAATGTGGGTTATATAGTCGGTGCTATTATCTTTGCCTTGCTTCATTTACCGACAAATCTACCTTCTCTTCTTATCTATGGAGGTATGTCGACCGTTCTATCTTGGACGGCTTACAAGACCCAACGTTTGGAAATGTCTATCTTACTTCACATGATTGTTAATGGGGTTGTTTTCTGTTTGTTGACTCTTGTGGTGATCATGAGTCGGACATTAGGGATTTCTGTTTAATATTTTTGACAATTGCTTACTTGTTTCTACTGGGAAAAAGATGAATGCAATCGTGTCCATCTTTTTCTTTTTATGGTAAAATAGAGAAATAATATGGTGAAAAGCCTTGAGGGAGTGACCGATATGTCAACTAAAGTAAATCATGCAAAGACAGCTATTTGCGGAATTATCAATGTAACCCCAGATTCCTTTTCGGATGGTGGTCAATTTTTTGCTCTTGAGCAGGCACTCCAGCAGGCTCGTAAATTGATAGCAGAAGGGGCTAGTATGCTAGATATCGGCGGAGAATCGACTCGGCCTCGGCCGGGAAGTAGCTATGTTGAGATAGAAGAGGAAATCCAGCGTGTTGTTCCAGTGATTAAAGCGATTCGCAAGGAAAGTGATGTCCTCATCTCTATTGATACTTGGAAGAGTCAGGTGGCAGAGGCTGCTTTGGATGCTGGTGCCAATCTAGTCAATGATATCACTGGTCTTATGGGTGATGAGAAAATGGCCCATGTGGTTGCTAAGGTTGGTGCGAAAGTAGTCATTATGTTTAATCCAGTCATGGCGCGACCTCAGCACCCTAGCTCGCTCATCTTCCCTCATTTTGGTTTTGGTCAAACCTTTACAGAAAAAGAGTTAGCTGACTTTGAAAAAATGCCAATTGAAGACTTGATGGAGGCTTTCTTTGACAGAGCCCTATCGAGAGCGGACGAAGCTGGAATCGCACAAGAAAATATCCTGTTGGATCCAGGAATCGGCTTTGGTCTGACCAAGAAAGAAAATTTGCTTCTTTTACGGGATCTGGATAAACTACATCAGAAGGGCTATCCAATCTTTCTTGGAGTGTCGCGTAAGCGGTTTGTCATCAATATCCTTGAAGAAAATGGCTTTGAAGTCAATCCTGAGACAGAACTTGGTTTCCGCAATAGGGACACGGCTTCGGCTCATGTAACCAGTATCGCTGCGAGACAGGGGGTAGAAGTGGTACGAGTGCATGATGTAGCTAGTCACAGGATGGCAGTTGAAATTGCCTCCGCTATTCGTCTGGCTGATGAAGCGGAAAATTTAGATTTAAAACAATACAAATAAGATGAAAGAATTTGAAAACAATCAGTGGATTACCAATTACCGGACGGACCAACCGTATTTTGGCTTGGAACGCATGGTGGAACTGTTAGCTTTGCGTGGCAATCCCCATCTCAAACTCAAGGTCATCCATATCGGAGGGACTAACGGTAAGGGTTCGACCATTGCTTTTTTGAAAAATATGCTAGAAAAGCTGGGCCTGAGAGTTGGCGTGTTCAGCTCGCCCTATCTCATTCATTACACAGACCAGATCAGCATCAATGGGGAATCCATTCCCGAGGCTAGACTAGAAGCCCTCATGGCATACTATCAGTCTTTGCTGGAGGGAGAAGTGGCTACCAATTTGCAGGGGACAACTGAGTTTGAAATAATTACAGCCATAGCCTATGACTACTTTGCTTCAGAGCAAGTAGATGTGGCTATCATGGAAGTGGGCATGGGTGGACTCTTGGATAGTACCAATGTCTGCCAGCCCATTTTAACAGGCATCACGACTATTGGACTGGACCATGTAGCCTTACTTGGTGACACCTTGGAAGCCATAGCAGAGCAGAAGGGTGGTATTATCAAGCAAGGTATTCCCTTGGTAACAGGTCGTATCCCTCCAGAAGCTTTGGCTGTGATTGACCGCATTGCGGAAGGGAAAGATGCGTCGAGACTTGTCTGCGGGGCAGATTATCATGTCAGTCACCAAGAGAGTGTGGTAACAGGTGAAGTCTTTGACTATACAAGTGCTGTCAGACAAGGTCGCTTCCAGACTGGCCTGCTTGGTTTGCACCAGATAGAGAATGCTGGGATGGCCATAGCTTTACTTGATACTTTTTGTTTAGAAGATGGTCGAGAGCTAGCAAGCAATGACCTACTTGGTCAAGCCTTGGAAGAAGCAAGTTGGCCAGGGCGTTTGGAAGTTGTGTCGAGAGACCCCCTGATGATTTTGGATGGGGCCCACAATCCCCATGCTATCAAGGCCTTATTGGCAACCTTGCAAGAACGCTTTGCGGATTATCATAAGGAAATCCTCTTTACTTGTATCAAAACCAAGGCCTTGGAGGATATGTTGGACTTGCTGGGGACAATGCCAGATACCGAGCTTACTCTGACACATTTTGAAGATAGTCGGGCGACTGATGAAAGCGTGTTGGAAGAGGCAGCTAAGTCTAGGAATCTCAACTACCAAGGTTGGCAGGATTTTCTAGAGCAAAAATTGACAGATAAAAAAGAAGAGAAAAAAACAGTTAGGATTGTCACAGGTTCCTTGTATTTTTTGAGCCAAGTGAGAGCCTATCTGATGGAGAGGAAAAACGAGAATGGATACACAAAAGATTGAAACAGCTGTAAAAATGATTATCGAGGCTGTAGGAGAGGACGCTAACCGCGAGGGCTTGCAGGAAACACCTGCTCGTGTAGCCCGTATGTACCAAGAAATTTTTTCAGGTCTTGGTCAAACAGCGGAGGAACATTTGTCAAAATCCTTTGAGATTATTGATGATAATATGGTGGTAGAAAAGGATATCTTTTTCCATACCATGTGTGAACACCACTTCTTGCCATTTTATGGTAGAGCACATATTGCCTACATTCCAGATGGTCGTGTGGCAGGCTTGTCTAAGCTAGCTCGTACGGTTGAAGTTTATTCGAAAAAGCCGCAAATTCAAGAACGGTTGAATATCGAAGTGGCCGATGCCTTGATGGACTATCTAGGCGCTAAAGGAGCCTTTGTTGTCATTGAGGCGGAGCATATGTGTATGAGCATGCGTGGTGTCAGAAAACCGGGCACTGCCACCTTGACGACAGTAGCTCGTGGTCTATTTGAAACAGATAAGGACCTCCGAGATCAGGCTTATCGTTTAATGGGACTATAAAACTCTTCGAAAATCAAATTCAAACCACGTCAGCTTCCATCTGCAACCTCAAAATAGTGTTTTGAGCAGCCTGTGGCTAGCTTCTTAGTTTGCACTTTGATTTTCATTGAGTATAAAAAGAATCCGCTTTGGGCGGATTTTTCTAGAAAGGAATCATTATGGATCAACTGCAGATTAAGGATTTGGAAATTTTTGCCTATCATGGTCTTTTTCCTAGTGAGAAGGAATTGGGGCAGAAGTTTGTCGTTTCAGCCATCCTATCCTATGATATGACCAAGGCGGCGACAGACTTGGATTTAACGGCTTCTGTCCATTATGGAGAACTGTGTCAGCAGTGGACGACTTGGTTTCAGGAAACAAGTGAGGATTTGATTGAAACGGTAGCTTATAAACTGGTGGAACGTACTTTTGAGGCCTATCCTCTTGTCCAAGAAATGAAGCTGGAACTGAAAAAACCTTGGGCGCCAGTGCATTTGCCACTAGATACTTGCTCGGTAGCCATTCATCGCCGCAAGCAACGATCCTTTATCGCCCTAGGAAGCAATATGGGAGATAAACAAGCAAACTTGAGACAAGCCATTGAGAAAATGCGAAATCGAGGTATCCATATTCTCAAAGAGTCCAGTGTCTTGACGACGGAGCCTTGGGGTGGTGTGGAGCAAGATAGCTTTGCTAATCAAGTGGTTGAAGTAGAAACATGGTTGCCTGCCCCAGTGCTATTAGAAACCTTGTTAACCATTGAAGCAGAGATGGGACGGGTGAGAGAAGTGCATTGGGGACCTCGTTTGATTGATTTGGACTTGCTCTTTGTGGAGGACCAGGTCATTTATACAGACGACCTCATCCTGCCTCATCCTTACATAGCGGAACGCCTTTTTGTCCTTGAGTCCTTACAGGAAATTGCGCCTCATTTTATCCATCCGACATTAAAGCAACCGATCCGTAACTTGTATAATGCTTTGAAAAAATAGAAAAAACTCTAGTTTTCAGTCGTTTGCAACTGAAGGCTAGAGTTTTTATACTCTTCG
>NZ_VMLI01000028.1:13759-14801 GCF_013276625.1 Streptococcus sp. 9903
AGTGCTTTGAGCAACCTGCGGCTAGCTTCCTAATTGGCTCTTTGATTTTCATTGAGTATTAAAATAGGTCATTTTCTTCTGGGAGGAGGATAGTCTCTCTACCATTCATATCTAAAACCAGAACTCTCGGGGGATAAAGAGGGTCGAAAGGATGATTAAAGTCAAAATCAATGGCTGTGGGGAGGTGTTGACTTGAGAAGTGGAAGGTAATTTTTCCTTGGTTATTGAGCAATTGAAACTCAAGTTCTTCTTCCAATTCAAAGACATTTTTTAAGAAGTGGTCAATAATATACCAAAAAGAATCAATGACATCATCAGGCAAGCTGGTAACAATGCCAAAACTAGCAGACCGCATCTGGGTATTGGTAAAAGCCATATTTTTGCCCCCTTTCTTTTCCCTTATCATACAGCAAATAGGATTAAAAATCAAGAAAAGGTGATTTTTTGAAAAGGATTTTAGCTACAGGGAGAAATAAGGAAAAAATCCTAAAAATCTCCCGAAGTTAATAGGTAAATTCCCAAATTAACTTGATTATATAACTTTCAGTTACTTTGAGAAGTTACGCATTAGAAATGACTTTGTCCATGTCCCAGAAGGTCTTGGAATTGAGGGGAGTTCCTTCACGAGATTCAACAAGAGTTTGTTCGTATTGTTTTTGAGCTTGTTTAGCAAGGTAGAAGATTTTCTGATAGCCACAATTCTGTCTTCTTTTAGGGCATCCATTACAGACAAAGGGAGCTTTGTCGAGTAGAGGGCAAGGAAGGTTATCACAAGTAGATTCTCTAACTTGTCTGTTTCGTTTGACTTCTTTAGAAACAGTAGTTGGGTCTTTTAGAATGGACTGTCCAATAGCTTTGAAGGTTTCACCGCGCTCTAAGCCTAATTGGATATCATTACGGTCTGAAAGGGCAAGGTGTTTATGTTTTGTCATAGTAGACCTCATTTCTAACTCAAACGTCTCACACTTAATTCCACCATAAAAATCCGTTTTAGACTAATTTCCACTTTGGTCAGGCAAGTGGAAGTTACTTTGAGAAGTTA
>NZ_VMLI01000029.1:0-12490 GCF_013276625.1 Streptococcus sp. 9903
TTAGTTTGGGAATTTACCCCATTTTCACAAATGGGAAATACGTCAAGACACTAATAATCAAACAAACAACTGATAAGATGATGGCACGCCAATCAAATGCTGTAGAGAAGAAACCATATAAAATTGGTGGCATTACCCAAGTAACATTTTGCGTAACAGGTGAAACGAGACCCCAGCTTGTTGCCCAGTAAGCTACCGTTGCCATGAAAACTGGGCTAAGTACAAATGGTATAAATAGCAAAGGATTCAAGACAACTGGTAAACCATAATTGACCGGTTCACCAATATTAAACAGAACTGGTGCTAGACCAAGTTTGGCAACTTTTCGATAATGACTGTTTCTTGAAAAAATTAAAATAGCAAGTACTAATCCTAATCCTCCAAACCAGACAAACGCCCCAAAAGATCCACTTGTCCATATATAAGGAATCGGTTCACCTTTTTGGAAAGCATCCAAGTTCGCTAACATAGCAACTCCAAATAGCCCTTCCATG
The DNA here is from genome assembly GCF_013276625.1 of Streptococcus sp. 9903. Classification (NCBI taxonomy): domain Bacteria; kingdom Bacillati; phylum Bacillota; class Bacilli; order Lactobacillales; family Streptococcaceae; genus Streptococcus; species Streptococcus sp. 9903. The sequence continues at coordinate 495 of NZ_VMLI01000029.1, forward strand.
ATGGGAGCCAATACATTTCCTCCATGGAGACCAAAAAACCAGAATAATTTATTCAAAAAGATCATCAGAATAACTGCAAAGAAACTTTGAGACAAACCTAGTAATGGCGTTTGTAACACCTTGTAAACCCAATCAATCAATAAGTCATTGCTAAGTAAATGGAAAACATAAGTCAAGATGGCTACTATATACATCGCCATAAATCCTGGAATGATAGAAGTGAACGGCTTAGCAATCGCAGGGGGAACTGAATCTGGTAACTTGATTACCCAGTTCTTTTTCATCACTTTACAGAAAATAATAGAGGCTAAAAATCCAATCATCATGGCTGTAAAGTAGCCTCTGGCATTGATATGGTTTCCTGGAATCACATTCCCAATAGTTACCATCAGATTTTTACCATCAAATGCTAGATTATCAATTCCTTGTAAGATTTTATCTAATTTCACATCTCCTACATTTGCCAAAGGGAAACTCTTTGTAACTGTACTTCCAATCGAAATGACAAACGAGGCAAGTGATACCAAACCAGCAGAAACTGTATCAACCTTGTAAATCTTAGCGATATTCACTCCCAAGCAATAGATGAACAACAAGGAAACAATTGGTATACTTCCCTTGAATACCAAATTATTGATGTCAACAAGCCACTGAAAGGTTTTCGTAATACTTTCTAGGTGAAATTGTTGTGGTAAATCCACTAGAAAAGCATTTAATAACAAAGCAATGGAACCTGTCATAATAACAGGCATAGTCCCCACAAATGAATCACGTAAAGCAACTAAAAACTTCTGATTCCCAACTTTCATTGCAATTGGAGAAAGTTTTTCTTGCATTTTATCCAACATTGTATTCATACCAAACTCCTAATTTTTTTCAAATCGTTTGTACACTTCTACCACTTCTTTTGCTAAGTCAACAAAGGTCAGACTCGTCATTAAATGATCTTGCGCGTGTACCATCAAGAGGCTAATTGAAGTTTCTTCCCCCTGTGCCTCTCTTGTCAACATTTCTGTTTGAGCCTTATGCGCCTGTAATAAGGCAGCATTCGCATCAGCTAATCTTTGATTGGCTTTTGAGAAATCACCTTTTTTTGCTGCCTGAATAGCCTCCATAGCATTACTTTTGGCTTCCCCACCATACATAATTAGCCCCATTACAGATTCTAAATTACTTTCATTCATAGCATTCTCCTCAATCTTAGTCTAATAAACTTTCAGCTAAATCTAAGACCTTAGAACCATTCATCATTCCGTAATCTGTCATCGGAATAACCGCCACAGGAATCTGTCTATCTTTTAGTTTTTCTTGAAAGTTCCCTAGTAAATAGCGAACTTGAGGGCCTAAAAGCAACACATTTACTTCTTTTGTTGCTACAATTTCTTCTGCTTCAGGAGCTGGAACTGCAAAAATTTCTGCATCCAACCCCTTATCTTCTGCTGCCTTTTGCATCTTTGTCACTAGCAGACTTGTACTCATACCTGCTGCACACGCTAACATAATTGTTACTTTAGCCATAGCTTACTCCTTTATCACCTATTTACTGACCTAGCCAAGCGAGATACTGTATGTCTCACTCCTCTAATTGCCTTGCTCAAGGCATAAATATTATCGACTGTTGCCAGTCCCCCATATCCTGCATCACCTATATGTTGAATATCAACTCCACAAATTTTATTTCTCAGCGCTATTTCCCTAATTGTCTCCGTATCAGATGTTTCTTGGCTAGTACCAATAGCACTCAATACAAGACCACCCTTACTATGAACGAGATCAACGACTTCACGCAACTCTTGGTCATGAAAGGCTGGAACGGTTCCAACTGCTGGAACAAGTATCACATCCGCACCTGCTTCCAACAATTGCTCTGCGACAGAAAGCTCTGCCACAGGCTCATTCACTCCTGCCCCGTGCATCTTACCTGCAATAATCAAACCAGAAAAGTTTTCCTTAGCAGTTTGAACAGCCTTAATGATTTCTCGATTGCTAACTCCTGTTCCAGGATTTCCAGTCAAACAGACAAAGTCAAAACCTAACTCCTCTATTCGCTTCAATGTTTCAACACTAGCAACACGACCTGCAACAATTTCCTGTGTTTCCTCTAGCATCTTTGCAGATGGGTCAATCGGTTCCAAATTTACACCAATTGGGCAAGCAACGAGCTGGTGTAAGCGATGAATAACATCATCACCTGAACTATCCAAAGCATAAATTTTAGGCTCAAAAACATCAACACAATTCAATAAAATCATGTCAGCTCCAAAAGCTCTAGCAATTTCAGAATTAGTGATATCTCCAACAAATGTCTCACGAGTGGCTACATTTTCAGATAGAACAACTCTACCTTCACTTGCTAAAATACTTTGTTTTAATTCTTCAGCATTCATCTCTAATATCTCAGATGGATTTGCACTAATTAAACGTTTCATTCTCAATCCTCCAACTGATTGAAATATTTTCGTAACAACTAGGCTCTATATCATTGTTAGCAAGAACCCCTATCATCACATACTACTCTATTTTCTATCTTGTGAATTATTTTCCGTTGCACTTCCTCTTAAATATATTTTATTATCAAAAGTTATCAATTAGCTTTATTTTTTGACGTCAAGTTGTTATTTGATTATCTTTTGTTATTTATATTTTACAACTATAAGAAAGCCTTGTCAAGGATTTGTGTAAACATTTGATTATTTTTTATTATCAATATATAATAAAAAGAGACCAGTAAGTAATGAAAAGCTTAAAAAGATTAACATCTACATTTATCCATAGCAAAAAATCATAGGATTTTAAGAATCTGACAACTAGGAAGAAAACTAATATGACCTTATCTAAGAAACAATTACAACTAAGAGCTAAAATACTGGAGACAGTTTACACATTAGGACCCATTTCACGAATTGAAATCGCTACTAAAACCGGAATAACACCTGCAACAACTAGCAGTATCACAAATGAGCTGATTAAAGAAAACATTCTCTTAGAACTTGGTGAAGACGAACACGATACAAGTGTAGGGAGAAAAAAAATTCTGCTAGACATTCAAGCTAATCGATTTTACTACATTGGTTGTGAACTATCTGAAAAACACTTTACTTTTGCTTTAGGAGATAATCTAGGAAATATCTTAAAAGAAGAGAAAGAAATTGTTACTAAACAGTTAATCCAAGAAAAGGGAAATCAACTCATTAGCCAGACACTAAAGCAATTCTTAAATAACTGCTCTGATTATAAAATAGAAGCAATTGGAATCGCGCTACCTGGTCGCTATTTAGATGATTATAAAATAACAACAAACAATCCTTTATGGCAACATATCGACTTAGAAATGATTCAATCCCACTTTGATAAGCCTTTGTTTTTCTCTAACAATGTTAACTGTATGGCTATAGGTAAACGCCTATTTAGTCGCCAACAGAATGACCCTAATTTTGCTTATTTTCATTTTGCTAGAGGTATGCACTGTTCTTATATCTACGACGGGAACATTTATGGGAAAGGGAATCTAATGATTGGAGAAATAGGGCATACAGTTGTTTCATCTGAGGGAGAAGAATGTAGTTGCGGGCGCAAGGGATGCTTACAAACTTTTGCTGGAGAATCTTGGTTAATCAAAAAATCAAAAATTCTATATCATCAATCTACCTATTCTTTACTTCCTAGCTTAGTCAAAAATGCCGATGATATTGATATCCAAGTTATTTTAACCGCTTATCAATTAGGTGACACTGGAATAATCACACTTATCCATCAAGCCTTACTCTATCTTAGTCAAACCATTTTAAATATCAGTATGATGATTGACTCTCAAAAAATCTACCTACATAGTCCTTTACTAACAAATCAGCACATCATCCAAAAACTATATAGTGAAATGAACTACAAACCCAAATTGCTCTATAATCGCCTACCTGAAGTTATTATTGAACCTTATAATGATTTTACAGCTGCACACTCAGCTATTGCACTTTGTTTGTATCATACAATTCTACATTCCTAATTTTCTATTACATTTAATAAATAGGCTAAAAAGAGGGAGTATATCATAAAAAGCGAACAAACCTGTTTTCTGAAAATCAGAATTCTGTTTTGTTCGCTTTCTTTATATTTGTAATTAAACTCCTATCTCCCCTTTTTCATAATGTATTTTCGTATAGGTGTTTCAACAATTTGAACGATTTCAAATCCTTCTTTTTGGTAAAGATTTTGAGCTCTTTGATTTGCCTCGAAGACATTTAGAGAAATACTATCTATATCTTCATTTGCAAATGCCAAACTAACAAATTTCCTTAAAACTTGGCTACCTAATCCTTGCCCTTGTTTCTGGGGGTTGATAAAAAATCTTCCAATATGAAGATTCTTATCTTCTAGCCTGATTTTCTGGATTAGCCCGACAAACTCTTGTCTATCAAAAATAGAAAAGATTCCTTCCAAATCTTGCAAGACTTGAATTGTCAAGGGAAAAGGAATCATTGTTCCCATCCATTGTTCTTGAAAGGATTTGCCAAGAGAGTTGGACCATTGACATACGCGTTGAGCGTTTTCTATACTCACCTTTTCTTCAAAACGAATTGTCATCTTTTCCTCACCATCTTATCTATATTTCTCCATTATACTACTTCTCCTATTTTTTACGAATAGATAAGTATGATTGATTTTTATTTTTTTCTTGTCGGGAGCATTCTCGCTTCTTTTCTTGGTTTGCTCATCGACCGTTTTCCAGAGCAATCCATTATCCAACCTGCTAGTCACTGCGATTCCTGTCAGACTCCCTTGCGTCCCTTAGATTTGATTCCGATTCTCTCGCAGGTCTTCAATCGCTTTCGCTGTCGCTACTGCAAGTCTCGCTATCCTGTTTGGTATGCCCTTTTTGAATTGGGATTGGGACTTCTCTTTCTGTCTTGGTCTTGGGAATTGCTTTCCTTGAGTCAAGTCATCCTAATCACTGCGGGTTTGACCTTGGGCATCTACGACTTTCACCATCAGGAATATCCCTTACTGGTCTGGATGACTTTCCACCTAATCCTCATGGCTTCCTCTGGCTGGAATCTGGTCATGGTCTTCTTCCTTATCCTTGGAATTTTAGCTCATTTTATCGATATCCGCATGGGTGCAGGGGATTTCCTCTTTTTAGCTTCTTGCGCTCTCGTCTTTAGCATAACCGAGTTACTCATCTTGATTCAGTTTGCTTCTGCAACAGGAATTCTAGCCTTTCTCCTGCAAAAGAAAAAGGAAAGACTTCCTTTCGTACCTTTCCTCTTACTTGCTGCTTGTGTGATTATTTTTGGTAAGCTACTGCTTGTTTGATAAAGTCCTCAATTGGCTCTCCTTGGTGGAGAGCTTTTACGATTTTCGAACCGACAATCACGCCATCTGACACCGCATTGAAGCGTTCTACATCGGCTTGACTAGACACACCAAAACCTGTCAAGACTGGGATGTCAGCCACTTGATGCAATTGCGCCAAGTGCTTGTCCAAGTCTGCACGGTAATTGCCGGATTTCCCTGTCACCCCATTGATGGCAACCGCATAGACGAATCCTTCTGCCCCATCAATCAACTCTTTCTGGCGCTCAAGTCCTGTTGTCAAACTAACTAGGGGTATCAAGGCCATGTCTGTATCTGCCAAAAATGGTTCTACAAAGTTGGCATGCTCATGAGGAAGGTCTGGAATAATCAAACCCTTAACCCCTGTATCAGCCAAATCTTTGACAAAGTTCTCAACACCGTACTGAAAGAGGGGATTAAAGTAGGTCATAATGACAAGTGGAACTTCTGTTTGAATGGTTTTCAAGGTTTTAACCAAAGCCTGGGTAGAAGTTTCGTGAGCTAGACTACGCAAGCCTGCTTCTTCGATCACAGGTCCATCTGCAACAGGGTCTGAAAAGGGAATGCCCACTTCAATTGCAGAGACACCCAAATCTTCTAAAAAGTGGATTGTTTCAGCTAAACCATCCAAACCTTTCTCATGGTCTCCAGCCATGATATAGGGCACGAAAATTCCTTTTCCAGCTGCTTTTATAGCATTCAATTTTTCTGTTAGTGTCTTAGGCATGAGCTTCTCCCTTCTTTGCTGCATCTGCTTCCAAGCGGTCTTTGACTTGAACCACATCCTTGTCCCCACGACCTGATAGACAGACAATCATGGACTTGTCTGGGCCAAGTTCTTTGGCCAATTTCACCGCAAAAGCGATAGCGTGGCTAGATTCCAAGGCCGGAATAATCCCCTCCACACGAGACAAGAGTTGGAATCCTTCCAAGGCTTCTTCGTCTGTCACAGGAACATAGCTGGCACGTTTGATATCGTGGTAGTGAGAATGTTCTGGACCGATACCAGGGTAGTCCAAGCCTGCTGAGATAGAGAAGGCTTCAAGAATTTGACCATGGGCATCTTGGAGCACATCCATGAGAGAACCGTGAAGAACACCTGGACGACCCTTGGTCAAGGTAGCTGCGTGGTGCTCTGTATCTACACCAAGTCCAGCTGCTTCAGCCCCATACATGGCTACTGACTCATCTTCTACAAAGGGATGGAAGAGACCGATGGCATTCGACCCACCACCAACACAAGCTACTAGGGCATCTGGCAGATCTTGACCTGTCAAATCGCGGTACTGTTGTTTAGCTTCTCGTCCAATGACACTTTGGAAGTCACGAACGATTTCTGGGAATGGATGAGGCCCCAAGGCAGAACCAAGGATATAGTGGGTATCATCGATATTAGCCACCCATGAACGAAGGGCTGCATTGACCGCATCCTTGAGCACGCGCGAACCGTCTGTCACTGCCTCAACCTTGGCTCCCAAAAGCTCCATACGGAAGACATTGAGGGCTTGGCGTTTGACATCTTCCTCACCCATGTAGATGGTACATTCCATGTTAAAGAGGGCTGCAGCAGTTGCAGTTGCCACACCGTGCTGACCAGCACCTGTTTCAGCAATAATTTTCTTTTTACCCATGCGTTTGGCAAGCAAAACTTGTCCCAAGGCATTGTTAATCTTGTGGGCCCCTGTATGGTTAAGGTCTTCCCGTTTGAGATAAATCTTGGCTCCGCCGATATGCTGGGTCAAGTTTTTTGCGTAGTAAAGGGGAGTTTCGCGTCCCACGTACTGACGCAAGAGTTGGTTTAATTCCTCTTGGAAACTTGGGTCTGCCTGACTTTCACGGTAGGCCTTCTCCAACTCTAAAACTGCTGTCATCAATGTTTCTGGGACAAAACGTCCGCCGAATTTTCCGTAAAATCCATCTTTATTTGGTTCTTGATATGCCATTCTTTACCCTCTCTATAAATCTTCTAATCTTTTCATGATCTTTTTGTCCGTCTATCTCCACTCCGCTCGATACATCTACTGCATAGGGAGTAAAGTGTTGAATTGCTTTTACTACATTGTCTTCATTAAGGCCACCTGCGATAAAGAAAGGCTGAGTTAGTCCAATCGTATCCAGTTGACCCCAGTCAAAGGTCTGGCCACTCCCAGCCACAGGGGCATCAAAGAGGAGATAGTCTGCCTGAGAATTGGGCACATGCCCCTCTCCATCCACCTGCACAGCCTGAATACTGACACAAGGCAAATCCTCAAACAAATTATCCGCCACCTGGCCGTGAACCTGTACCAAGTCCAAGCCAACTTTGTCAATCGCTTTTAGCAGTTCTGCCCGACTTGGTGAAACAAATACACCAACCTTTTTGACATCTGCAGGAATAAGCTTTGCCAACTCAGCAGCCTGATCCAAGGTCACCTGTCTTTTACTAGGTGCAAAGACAAAACCGATGTAGTCGGCTCCTGCTGATACAGCTGTTTCCACCGCTTCTTTGGTCGATAGTCCACAAATCTTAACCTTTGTCAATCTGCAACTCCTTGATTCTCTGGGCCACATCTTCTGCCTGCATAAGAGCTGTCCCAACTAAAATTCCATTAAAGTATGGTGCTACTCGTTCCGCATCCTGCCCTGTGAAAATAGCAGATTCAGAAATGTACAAGCAATCATCTTTGAAATGTTTAGCCAAATCTACACTGGTCTGCAAGTCAACTTCAAAGGTGGTCAAATTGCGGTTATTAACCCCAATAATCTGAGCACCAAGTCTGTGAGCCACTTCTAGTTCAGTTAGATTGTGAGTCTCCACCAAGACTTCCAGACCAAGCTCTGTCGCATAGTCATAAAGTTCCTTGAGGCGTTCTTCTGACAAGGCGGCCACAATGAGCAGGATGACTGTCGCACCGGCATTACGAGCGCGGATGATTTGCTTTTCATCGATAATAAAGTCCTTGTTAAGCGTCGGAATCTGTACCTGACTGGAAATCTCTCGCAGATAATCCAAATGTCCTTTAAAGAAAACTTCATCTGTCAAAACAGAAATCATCACTGCACCGTTTTCTTCATAAGTCTGGGCCTGTTGCACAATATCCACATCGAGATTGATATCTCCCAAACTAGGGCTAGCTTTCTTGACCTCAGCGATTACCTGTAAACGGTCTTGGTGTTGTTTTAGATAGTCAGCCAAGCGATAGGTCTGGCGCAGGGACTGGATTTCCTCCAGCTCCATCTGCTCAACCTCACGCGCCTTCTGCTCCAAAATTCGTGCTAAAAATTCCTGACTCATTTTTGGTACTCCTGTAACAGTCTGAGTTTTTCAAGGGCCTTGCCACTAGCAATCACTTGACGAGCCAAGGCAACTCCTTCCTTGATACTAGCAACCTTACCATTAGCATAGAAACCAAGACCAGCATTTAAAACTGTCGTTTCCAAGAATGGACTTGGTTCATTTTTAAGAACGCTGAGCAAAATTTCTGCATTTTCCTGAGCATTGCCTCCACGGATATCTTCGATAGCGTGGCGCTCCATCCCTAAATCCTCTGGAGTAAAGCTTGATAAGGTGATTTCACCATTTTCAAGAAGTGCAATCTTGGTTGTTCCATTCAAACCAGCTTCATCCAATCCTTCTGGCCCAGCAACCACAATAGCACGTTTGCGACCCATATTTTTCAAAACCTGAGCTGTACTTTCTAGCAGTTCTGGACGACTAATTCCAAGAAGCTGTGTTTCCAAGGCCATTGGGTGAATCAGGGGACCAGTCAAGTTCATGATTGTTGGAATTCCCAACTCCAAACGAGCTGGCATGATGTATTTCATGGCTGGGTGCATATTTTTGGCAAAGAGAAAGACGATTCCAGTTTTATCAAATACCTTACCTAGTTCAGCTGGTTTGAGGTCTAGGTTGATACCCAAGGCTTCGAGGACATCTGCAGAACCAGATTTAGAAGAAATCGAGCGGTTACCATGCTTGGCCATATGAACACCGCCACCAGCCAAGACAAAGGCTGCAGTTGTGGAGATGTTAAAGCTGAAAGACTTGTCCCCACCTGTACCACAGTTGTCCATGGCATCATGAATTTCAGTTGGAATATGTTGGGCATGCCCTCTCATGACTTGGGCAATGGCTGTGCGTTCCTCAGGTGTTTCCCCCTTCATCTTAAGAGCCAAAAGAAGAGAAGCAATCTGCGCCTCCGTTACACGCCCAGTTACGATACGCTCGATGACATCCGTCATTTCCACACCTGATAAATTTTCAAATTTTGCTAGTTTTTCAATAATATCTTTCATCCTAGTTTCCTCACTTTACAACCTTCTCGATAAAATTCCGAATAGAAGACAAGCCATCTGGCGTTCCGATACTTTCTGGATGGTACTGGAAGCCATAAATCGGTAGGTTTTTATGTTGAATCCCCATGATGGCTTGGTCATCATTCGAACGAGCTGTCACTTCAAATTCTTCTGGCATTTCCTCAATCAAAATACTGTGATAACGCATGACTGCACGTCCATCCTCGATACCTTGATACAAAACAGATGGCGCTTCAAAGCTGATATTGCTCTGTTTCCCATGCATGACTTTTGGAGCCAAACCTAACTTACCACCAAAGACTTCTGCAATGGCTTGGTGGCCTAAACAAATCCCAAGAATCGGCTTCTTGCCAGCAAAATCACGAATCATATCTTCCATCTTTCCAGCATCAACTGGCCAACCAGGACCAGGAGAAAAGACCAGACCATCTGCTTTTTCAGCTTCTTCATATAGCTTAGGATCATCATTTCTCAAGACCTGCACTTCTGCAAAATTCCCAATGTATTGGGCCAAGTTATAGGTAAAAGAATCATAGTTGTCAATCAATAAAATCATGGTCTTAGTTCTCCAATTCTAGTCATAGATTTAGCCTTGTTAATGGTTTCTTGGTATTCGTTTTGGGCGATAGAGTCGTAGACAATCCCTGCCCCAGCCTGCACATAAGCTCTTTGATTTTTGAGAATCATGGTTCGGATGGCAATGGCAAAATCCATATCACCCGTCGCAGACAAGTAGCCGATTGCTCCTGCGTATACGCCTCGTTTTTCCGTTTCCAGTTCATAGATGCGTCTCATAGCACGAATCTTTGGTGCTCCTGAAACTGTTCCAGCTGGAAGTGTAGCTTTCAATGCATCCATAGCAGTGAGTTCTGGAAGCAAACACCCCTTGACCACGCTGGTCAAATGCATAACATAACGGAAGAGCTCCACTTCCATATACTTGGTAACTTGGACACTGGCCGTTTCAGAGATGCGGCCAATATCATTTCGTCCCAAGTCTACTAACATCCGATGCTCTGCTGTTTCCTTCTCATCCGAAAGTAAATCTGTCGCCAAGACCTTGTCCTCTTCTTCCGTAGTTCCTCTTGGTCGCGTACCTGCAATCGGATTGGTTGTCACGATGCCATTTTTGACTGAAACCAAACTTTCAGGACTAGCACCGATGATTTGATAATCCCCAAAATCATAGAAATAGAGGTAATTTGATGGATTGGTCACGCGAAGATTTCTGTAGAAGTCAAATGGATTTCCAGTAACTTCTGCTGAGAAGCGCTGGCTGAGTACGCATTGGAACATATCCCCGTTACGAATCAGGTCACGAGCCGTTTCCACCATTTCTTCAAACTTCTGAGGAGCGATATGGGGTTTGAAGTCTAGCGGAGATAAATCCAAGTCTTCAAATTCATTTGGAGCAAGGATGCGTAATTCCTCAAGCACTTGGTTCAAGGCTTTTTCCAAATCTTCTTGACTACGATCGCTGTAAAGAGCATCCTCGATGACATGAATTTTTTCCTTCTTATGGTCAAAAACTATGTAACTCTCATAGACAAAGAAATGCATGTCTGGCGTTCCAATGGTATCCTCAGGGATTTGACCAATTTCTTCATAGAGCGAAATCATATCGTAACCAACAAAGCCAATAGCTCCCCCACCAAAAGGTAGATCTGAATGGTGCTGGCTCTTATGAGTCACTTCATAAAGGAAATCCAAGGGATCCCGATCAATCACTTGACCATTTTGATAAAGGACTCCATTTTCAAACTTAATCTCAAAAACAGGATTATAGGCTAAGATAGAAAAACGAGCTGTTTCCTTGTCTCTCGGAATACTTTCTAAGATAACCTTGTGTTGCCCCTTTAGACGCATATAAGCCAAGATTGGTGATAAGACATCTCCATGAATGATTCGTTCCATTGTAATTTCCCTTTCAGTTCTACTTCTAGTCCGTGGTGACTGTATGAAAAATCCCCACGCAAAATAACTTGCGTGAGGACGAAATTCGCGGTGCCACCTCAATTATAGGATTTCTCCTATCTCTCATTCCTGTCTCAGAAACCTCCTGTAACAGGCTGTGCGATAAAGGGCACTCCCTTGAGAATTATGTTTTCTTCTCTCGTTTCAGATGGACCCAACCTTACAACTTTCTCTGCTTGTTTCCAGCGACCACAAGCTCTCTGTGAGAGAAAGACTGTAATTTTTCCATCTATTATTTTTTAGCTTCTAGGTAGTCCGCAATTGCAGCTACGTCCTTGTCTCCACGACCAGAGACATTGATGATGAGATGTCCATCTCAGTACACCTTCATACTCTTCGAAAATCTCTTCAAACCGCGTCAACGTCGCCTTGCCGTATGTATGGTTACTGACTTC
>NZ_VMLI01000003.1:0-10931 GCF_013276625.1 Streptococcus sp. 9903
TTTATGAGAAACGTGCTAAATTTAAAATAGGGTGTGTAAAACCCTTGATATAGCTACTTTTCACGATTGAGCTAATGGATTTTTAAGCTTTTTGTGGACTTTTTAGGAACTTTTTAATTTTTCAATGGCTTTTTCATAAAATGAAGTAGCGTTTTTCTTGTTGTCTTTGGACAAGTGGCTATATGTATCCATGGTTATTGAAATTTGAGAATGACCAAGCCTTGTTTGTATTTCTTTGTAAGGCAGTCCTGCATTGAGTAAGATACTAGCGTGAGTATGACGGAAGGCGTGGAAAGTTAAACGAGGGCAGTCAGAAAGTTTTAAATGTTTCTCAAGTCTATGTCTAAGCGTCCTAGCGTCTCTATATTCATCGAAATAATTAGGGAATACTTTCTCATAAGTCAAGCCTATTTCTCTACCCACTTGCGCTTGTCTATTTTTGTAAAGCCGTAGCATGAGTACCGTTTTGGTATCCAAGTCAATTACTCTAATACTTGATTTAGTCTTAGGAGTGGTGATTTCCTTTTCACAGTTTAGAGTCTTGTTTACGTCCAGTGTACCGTTTTGTAAGTCAATATCAGACCATTTCAAGGCTAAACACTCACGAATACGCAAACCAGTAGCTAAAAGCGTCTTATAAAGCACCGTATCGTAGAAATTTTTGTAAGTGTTTGGCAGCTGCTCCAGGTAAGTCAAGAATTTTTTCAAGTTATCATCATCCAGATATTTGAGTTTTTGCCCTTCTTTTGCCTTACGACGTGGGACGATAATATCACGGGCAGGATTAAAGGAGATAACTTGCAACGATACGGCATATTTAAGTATTCGCTTATTTAGCGAGTTAAGTTGCGGATATTCTTGGTAGCCTTTGCCTAGTTGATTGTAATCTTTTGCCCATTGATTGACTTGCTTTTGAATAACTGGGGGCGTTAGCTTATCTAGTTTGTAGTTTCCAAAGGCTGGAAGTAGATAGTTATTTAGTCTACTCTTGATTATTGTAAGGGTAGCCTTTTTGACTGTATGGCAGTACGTTTCCAGCCAATTCTCCACCAGTTCGGAATAAGTCTTTATCTCAACCGTCTTATATACTGTAGAGCCGTTTTTTTCAAAGTCTATTTGAGCCTGTAGCGCTTTGGCTTTGAGTTCTCTCTTGGTTCGCCCTGATATAGTCGTCTTGACTTTCTTACCCGTTACGGTATCGATGCCAAGATAGACGCTGGAGCGATAGACTGTAGATCCGTCTTTTTTGGTGTATTCTGTTATTTTCATGGTTTTACTCCTTTTCCATCAGCAGGCAAGCAATTAGAAAAGATTTTGAGTTTATACCATGCGAGGGGGGGTACGAGAACCCCCCTATTTTCGATTTTAATTAGTCAGACGGTAAATTGTACCAGAGTAGGAAACAAGGCGGATATAGGGCTTATATGGGCTTGTTTGTGATGGGTGTTTTTGATATAATGTTTTCGCCCCCTCAATTTAATTCATGAAGGGAGGTGTTACATATGCTAGAAACTTTACTCACAGTTTTTCTAGCTCCGTTGCTTATCAACGTTTTATCTGAGCTTTTCAAGCTATGGATAAAAAAGCGCAATAAGTAATGGTTGACCCTTTAAGAGGGTAGCAAAAAACCCCATCGCTGTAACGGTGGGGCTTTTTTAGTTACATATGCAGTAACTTTACTCACAATGTAAGTTAATTTTAACATACATGCCCCAATATTTCAAGAGTTTTAATTTTTTTGATATTGTTTAGAGCGTTTTAAGCGTTTCTAAAATGCCAAAGTGTTGAAAATCGTCTAAATTATACCGCATTATACTGTATTAGAGAGTTATAGCCTGATGAGCGTGAGAAATGCCGTCAGTCGCTTTTTAAATGCAAGAGTGGTATAATGATGTTGTAAATATCTAACCTTTTGCTTATTTTCAGTTAGGTATTATCAGACAAGTCAGCAGTAGCAGACTTGTCTTTTTTTGTTAGTTAGTCTATTCTTTCGAATACCAACGTAGCAAAAATATGATCACCGCCTAACATTCCTTTTCCACCTTTACTAGTAGACATTGTATGTAGTTTATACCCTTTTTCTACTTGTTCGTTTAGAACATCCTCTAATTCAGTGATGGTAGTTCTAGCTGAACCAGTTCCAAAAACTGCTTCTTGCAACTTAACTTGCATAACGATATATTTTCTATTTTTGTTATTATCTTTGAATCGAAAAGCTGATTTTGTATTTAATTTCATGATTTTGCTCCTTTTTTATTCTCTCTGTATATACTCACGACTTTGCCGATGGTAGTCTTATTTTCCTCTCATAGCTAATAATTCAATAGTTTTACCTATATTTTCTTGTTCAGTTTCTGTTAGTATGCTCCATAAAGCTATAAATTTTTGTAATCTAGCAGGGAGAAATAGAAACGAGCTATAAAAGTCTTCACGGTGCTTTACAACTATTTCGGGAGGTACGGCAGTATTTTTATAGCTTTCATAAAATTGTTTATCAATATACTCATAAAAATCTTTTGTTCTTTCTCCGATTAGCTCTTTTATCTCTTGAGTGAGGAATGTTTCAACATCAGGATAGTTTGAAAAAATTGTTTTATCAAGTGCTTTTTCTAATTCTCTATACTCACTATACCCCAACAGATACCCAACGCTTACCCCGAAATAGTCAGCAAGTTGCTGGGCTTTTTCGGGTTTAATTTGGCTTTCCTCGTTTTCCCAGCGTGATAGAGTCTTTTCTGATATGCTCATCTCTTTTGCTATTTCCTTTTGAGATAGCTTTTTTTCTTTACGTAACTCTTTTAATCTATTCATTTATATCAACACCTTTCAAATGTATTATATCATTCTTTTTCTCAAACCAGACAAAAAAAGTCCAATAAAATAAAAAATATCCTTGACAAAGACAAAAAGTGTCTGTATAATAAAAATCAATCAGACAAAAAATGTCTGAACAAAACCTCCAGCGCAACACTTTTCAATCTATTCTGCTGGAGGTAGCTTTTAAAGATAATAGAAGGAGGTAAGACATTTGAAAAATAATATGCGTGTTATTTTAGCAAAGAAACGCTTGAAGGTGGCAGATGTTGCAAGAGAAACAGGGCTATCAAAAAGCACTTTGACGGCATTGTATTATGAGCGTTCAAAAAATCCGACTTTTGAGACATTGCAGAAAGTAGCTGACTTTTTAGAAGTTACGATTGATGACTTGTTAAAGGTTGG
This sequence comes from Streptococcus sp. 9903, assembly GCF_013276625.1. NCBI lineage: Bacteria > Bacillati > Bacillota > Bacilli > Lactobacillales > Streptococcaceae > Streptococcus > Streptococcus sp. 9903. Next base: position 3,220 of record NZ_VMLI01000003.1, read on the forward strand.
ATAAATAGAAAGGAGCGACCCAATCGCAATACTATATTACATATACAGATTTCTCATGTGGTGCTTTACCGCTGGGAATTGACCTGCTCGGAAGAAATATCCGACCTAGAACATAAAGGAGAAAAACAAAATGAACAACACACAAGTATATCAAGCACAAACAACTAACCACGGTATCGCTAGAGCATTGGGCAAAGAAATGAACTTTAAAGAATTTAAAACATGGCTAGATGAAGCCGTGAGTATGGCGGAAGCTATGGCATTACCTGAAAATAAAGCAGTACTTGACGACTTAATAGAAAATACAGCCAATAACCTAGTTTTTATCGCTGAGTTAGTGGAAAGCCGTCAACTGATTTATAGAAAACCTAGACATGAAGATTAAAAACGACAACAAAAAAAGTCACTTGCTCAAATTTTGGTCGAGGAGAGCAAGCGACTGGATCAAGAATATAGATATTTTTCCTATATCTCAATTATAACAAAAATCAACTATTCAATCAATAACAACTAATGGCAGGCAAGCAATTAGAAAAGGTTTTGAAAATCATAGAGCGCCAACTCTTTAAACTGGTACTTTCTCACGCTTTCAATTTGCTGAGTCTGAGCGTGAGGCTGTAGGCAAGAAAAACTGTATAAGAAACAACCATTAAAAATCCCCACACTCGCCATCGCAAAACTTTGAGTGTGAGGATATCCTGGATAGTAAAAGGCAATAAAAAGGCCAACGGAGGAAAATATGATAGCAGATCAATTAGAAGCTATTTCAACAAATTTAGAAGAAATACAAGAAATTCTTGTAGGAGATGGAACTGCATTAGCTAAAAGAGAAATCAGCAGGGTATTGAACGACTTGGACGATGTTTATAATGAACTAACTAGCACAGAATACCATGAACAACAGGAAACACTTAAGGAACAGACGGAAAGGATGAAACAGAGGGTGATTGCTGAGGTAATAGGTGAACTAGAAGAACGAGAAGAGTCTTATTACAGAAATTATTGGGGTGATACTAAGTTTATAAAGCTACTTTCCAATTTTGATGGATTTCTTTTCTTAAATACTTACCTAGCTGAAATAACTAAAGAGAATGACTACCCTATGACTCCAGACCAAGTATTTAATTATGTATGGGAAGTTATAGCGGTTGATATCGCAAGAAAAAAACGAGGGAAAAAGAACGTTTTGGATTCATGGACAGACTCATCCCTATATACTCGTGGAATGATGATTGATTAGGAGGCGATGCAATGACACTAGACCTAAAAAACATGACACAAGCAGAATTTGATGAAGTAATGGCTGAAATCAAGGCAGAACGCCCCAGCGTCTTTCAGTTCATCACTGATTTTTTAGATAGAAAGGTAACACCCGAAGAGGTGGACGAATTTTTGAAGATGGAGCGAGCTGAACAAGTGGACTATATCAAGAATTATCAAGCGAGGGCATAACATGAATGAGTTAGATTTGACCAATACACAGGCAGTTTTTGTTACCGTGGTATTGATTGGCTTACTGCTTTATCTAAACCACCGAGACCGCAAAAAAAGCGCCCAATTTGAGCGAGAAAACCAACAGACGATAGAAACACCTAGCGAGGATTTAAACCCTGAATATGGGCGTTATATCCAGCTTGCAGGGGTAAGAGTTTACGGAGGGATGAAATGAGTTACACAGTGAAGATATACCTTGATAGTGAAAAAATACCAGACGAACCTTATTTTACTAAAAATATTTTTCTAGCTACGTGTATGGACAATGCAACAAAGTTAGCTGTAACTATGGGCTTGTTGACAAAACAAACGTTGGATTTAGAGACTAAGACAGCTATTTTGAAAACCCTTGATACAATCATAGAAACTCAAAAAGATATTTTGCGAGGGGTAGCGAGCGGACAAATAACCTTTTTGAATAAAAGCAAAGGAGAGGAGGAACTGAATGAGTCTATCAGAGAATGACAAACGAGTATTAAGACTAATCAAGGTAGGGGCTGAGAACTCCATAACAGGAGCAGAAATCAGCCTGATCACTAAGCTAGCAGAAAGAACCGTGCAAGATATTATCAGCCGTCTAATCACGCGCCATAGTGTTCCTATTGTTGGGGTTCGCCATGGGACATTTAGAGGATATTTTATCCCTGCTAACAAAGAGGAGCTACTGGACGGAGCAAAAACATTTTACAATCAGATACGAGAAGAAGAAAAGCGCCTAGCGGTGTTGATGAACAGCGATCTAGAAAGCTACAAAGAAACCTTGAAGGAGGTGGGCGGATATGTTTAGCCTAAGTCGAGAAAGTGAGCATGACCTGACTCATGGCATTCTGGAGGTAGTAAAAAAATACCTTGAAGCGCATGAGAAAGTACCGCAGAGACTGACCAAGTTAATAAATAGAGTTGAACTCAAAGAGGAGTTGAAAATCAGTGACAGCACGCTAAATAAGTGGGAAAGGCAGGGTTTAAGACGCTATCAACCGCCTGACGATGGTTCTAGAATGATTTACTATTTAGTGACTGACATCTGGAAGTTTCTGGGGGTGGATAAATGAGGGTGCTGGAGTTGATTCTATCCGCTGATAAATTACCTTTGTTTGCCTTTCTCAAGTCTAGCCCAACCCAAGTTTGGAAGAATGGCAATCACTATAAATTTATCTATTTTGAGCCAATAGGCGAGGCGCTGACGGCTTTTCACTACAAAGGCTTGTATGTGGTAGTTAAAGACGAAAGTGAGGAAGTAGAGGGCTGGGAACTAACCAGAGATTTAGAGATAGGTTTGGCCAGTCCTGACTTGCTGACGATCCTGAAAGATTTAGAGGTAAACAAATTGACCGAGCAACGGCAGGGGCTTGGAGTGGAGTTAAAAGGCTGGGTTTTTGACCTGATTTGTAACGGAATTTATACCAGGTATGAGACTTCACTTTTTGTCCGCTTGCTGTTTGTGAATGGCTATAGTTTTAATCAGTTAGTGGATTTGTTTTCAGCAATTGTTAAACGCAAAGACCTAGCAAGCTATTTCCTAGAAGTAGCGACAACATTCTATAAGGAGGTGGCTTTTGAATAGCAATGACATTGTAAATAAAATCATTGAAGAGAACCAGCAGCATGAACCCACTAAGGCAATAGAAGAATCAGAAAGCTATCTGACAACCTTCAAAGGGATACAAGGCTTTTTATTCAACGTATGCCAAAGTTTAGGGGAAGCTAAACCGTCTAAGTCTTTGGGGGTTGCTGACTTTCTAAGAAAGTATATCCGATTTGTGAGAATTAGACCAGAAGCGCAGGGACAGAAAGCGCCCTTATATTTCTATCATCCTGATAAGGGGATATGGATAGAAGATAACGAGTTACTTCAAGATTTAATCTCAACCATTCAACCAGATACGACAGAAAAACAAGCTTTTGATACGATTTACAAAATAGCTAGACGTAGCCCGTTGAAGTCTATTCAAAATGATTATACGGTTATCGGAAACCAGCTATATAACGCTAGTAAGGAAACATTTGAACCTTTAACACCTAGCATTATTGTAACTAGAAAAATCCGTACAAGATACGACCCAGAAGCCTATGAGCCAACTATACACGGCTGGAGGCCCAGCAAGTGGCTTGCTGAATTATTTGACAATGATCAAGAATCATATAACCTAGCTATCCAGATTATTAAAGCAAGTATCACAGGTAGAACCCTTAAAAATATCTTTTGGCTTTATGGCGAGGGTGGAACTGGTAAGGGAACATTCCAGCAGTTACTTATTAACTTGGTAGGCATGGAGAACGTCGCAAGTCTCAAGATGACTGAGTTTGACAAAAGCCGTTTTTCTACCTCCATTCTGTTAGGTAAGAGTTTAGTTATTGGGGACGATGTACAAAAGGATGCAGTTATCAAAGATACGTCAAACATGTTTAGTCTTGCGACTGGTGACATCATGACTATAGAGGACAAAGGAAAACGCCCCTATAGTCTACGCTTGAACATGACTATTATCCAGTCGTCCAACGGCTTACCAAGAATGAACGGGGACAGGTCAGCGATTGACAGGCGGTTTAAGATTTTACCATTTACCAAAGTCTTTAAAGGGAAGCCAAACAAAGCAATCAAAGACGACTACATCAACAGGAAAGAAGTATTAGAGTATTTCACACGCCTAGCCCTTGAAACACCGACAAAGGACATCACACCAGAGAAATCAAAGGAGATTTTGCAAGAATACCACGAGGATAATAATCCAGTTATTGCTTTTGTATCTTCATTCTTTACGGATGATCTATCAAGCGAGTTTTTGCCTAATGACTTTGTTTTTCATAATTGGAAAGGATTCATAGAATATTATGGCGTGAAGCTACACAAGACAGAAATGGGGTTGCATAGAGAAATTAAAAGCAATCTACCAAGCTGGATAACGGTAGGACAGAAAACAATCCCAGCAGGGAGACAGCTTCATGTTGGTTTCTATCCTCACGAAGATTCAGCACCTTACTCACATCCATATTTCAATGGCAGGGAAAAACCTGAACAACGAAAAAAAGCTAAAAATGAACGGGGGTACTTTAATGGAAAAGCAAAAAGAAGGAAATAAGTTATACACTTTATACACTTGATAAAAAAGCGTGGGAGCTGAAACCCATAGAGCGCCAAGGACTTTAGACGCTTATACACTTTATACGGTAGATTTTTTCTTTTACAGTATTAAGCGCTCATTTCTCGTAAATTATATAAACTAGTGTATAAAGTGTATAAAGCGTATAAAACAGGACTTAAACCCTTGATATGACAGGCTTTTAATTTTATACACTTCAAAAATAAAGTGTCTAAAATTTTCGATAAGTGTATAAAAAACATAGATAAAAATGGTAAAACAAGGCATTTTACATAATTTACCTTAAAATAAAGAAAGGACAACAACATGAAAGTTAAACTATTTGAATATACTAGACGATGGGAAAAAGAAGACTTTGAGAAAGAGGTCAACGACTTCATGGCGACTGTTGAAGTGCTGGACGTTAAATTTTCTGGTACACCATCTAGTGAACCTTTTAATTCAGTGGCTACCGTATTGGTATTATACAGATAACAAAATGGGGTAGATAGTACCGACCCCCTTGCAATGGTGTAACTACTAGTGACATCCTTAAAACAGAAAGAGGAAAAACAACATGACATTAAAAGTATTTTCAGAAACCGCACCAAAACATACATTTACTTATGAATTTGGAAACCTAGAAGACGCACAAATAGCAGGGCTAGCTTTATTTGGATATATGAGAGGTACTTATCTAGTGCCAGCTATTAAACTAAGATATAAGGAAAACGGAACGCTTATCGCTGAGTATTTGGAGGATAACAATCTAGATATCAACTTTAAACGCATTTGTGAGGTTTTCAAGAATAGCGAAAATCCAATAGATGAAGAAGTTGAAGAGTAGAGAGTAAGTAAGTAGATGAACTACAATAGAGACCCCGTTACTGGATTGGATATGGCACTCTAAAATTAATAAAAACAACAGAAAAGGAAAGAATAAGATGACAGAAACACAAAACACAAACAACATTGAACAAGCGCAAAAGCGCCAAGAACTAGCCCAAAAAATGGATAAAGCACTAGATAAAATCACTAAGGAAGTAAACGCATTGATCACGCAAAACGAAAATGCGATTGCTGAGGCTGAACGAGAAAAAACACAGTTGCTCCAAGACCAAGCGACCGCCCAACGTGAACACGATGAGGCGGTTGATGAAGTAGATAAAGACAAGCTACGCAATGCCAAGGATAATTTATGGATTGCTGAAAGTAAATTAAAAAAGAACGCTCAAAAGCTGGAAGACTTGCACAATGAAACACTGATGAATCTTGAAGATTTTAAGTCAAAAATCGATGAACTAGATTCAACGGTTGACAAAAAACATAAGGCACTTTATGATAAAGCCGTGGATTTGTTACGAGAGATTGACCAAATTGATGACGAATTTAGAGCGGATTCTGATAAACTTCAATCCCTTTACCATGCTATGGCTTACAAAGTTGGGAAAGGTAAGAGAGAGTTTACTTTCAGTACAGGGGGATCTATTATCTCTCCAGCCGATGGAAGGGTTAGATACGAACCAGTCCATCCAGTTGAACCATTCTTAAGAGATGTTTATGTGCGAGCTTTCGGAAATACTTACAACGATGTGAAGGGACATTTTTAAAAGATGAAGAGACAAATCAGACACAAAATTGAACCAGTACCAACGATTGTAGAACTCTTTAAACTAATGGAGGAGCACCAGCAAGCACATCCAGAGTATGAGCGTTATAATTTCAAATACATTGAAGACGGGGACGCTATTGGTGCAATCATTGACTACAACGTGGAAGAATCAGTATTAAAAGCTGAGAAAGAGCAAGATAACGCTTAAGACAAGGGGGAGTTTTCCCCTTTTTGTCGCTTAAGGAGGTGAACTAATGTGACAGATAAGTTAACGCAAAGACAAGAAAAATTTGTCCAAGGACTAGTGGCTGGACTATCTCAAAGAAAAGCATATAAAGAGGCTTACAACGCCCAAAAGATGGCTGATAGTACGATAGATTCAAGGGCTAGTAAGTTGCTGAAAGAGTACAAGGTTAATACAAGGTACAGAGAGTTATTAAAAGAGTTTTCAAACCGTGCTTTGTGGTCAAGGGAGCAGGCTTTTAATGAGTATGAATGGCTAAAAAATAAAGCTAAATCTGAAATTATCGAAAGTGGATTGAAGCCTAGCAATTTCAATGCCTTTCTTTCTGCTTTGCATGGGATGAATAATAGCGCTTTTCGTGATTTGGAGTTGCTGGACGAGAAGTTGCGAGCAGAAATCAGTGTGATTAAGAGTAACATCCATCAAGAAACTCCAGTTAAGGATGATAAATTTATAGAGGCCATGAGCGCAATGGTTGAATCCGTCTGGGAAGATGAGATTCAAAAGGAATAGCCTTAGAATACGAAAAAAAGCCAAGGCGCTCCGCCTCAGCTATAATCTCAAATATTATTATATCACAAAGGAGCGAATTAATGGAGCTGGATAAGTTTAAAACGATGATGAACGTCAGAGAGCGGATGACTTACTTTCTACGTTTCCAGAGGATGGCAGGAAGTGAAAACCAAGTTACGATAGATGAAGAGGCTTGGAGGCTTGTCTTACCTGATCAGTGGAATTTGACTAGCAAGCATGAAAAGGCAATCCGTGAGGGGTTGGAGATATTCGCCCACGACATCAACAGCATAGAGAACAAACGAGCCAGAAAATACTTTATTATCCATTATTGCTATATGAGAAAGAAAACAATGAGTGAATGCGTAGAGATGGCAGGTACTAGCTCCACTAGCTACCACCGATATAAACAGATAGCCGTCTTAAACTTTGCGAGAATCCACCAGAACGGAGAACTGGAAGTATATAAGTAAGTGCATATCATCTTGATAGGATATTTTGCCCTATCGTCTTTATCGTGTTATAATATACCTATCAGCAACCAGCAATAAAAAAAGCACGTTTGACCGTGCTAGTTTCTTGCCTGCTGAACTCATCGATTGATTGCCCTTTTGTGGGGGCTTTTTTTGTGGACTTTTTTAAGAACTTTTATAGTCTTTTAAAAAGTCCTAAAGACCTGCTATTTTTTAAGATTTAATAGTATAAATGCTTTAGGTATTTTAATGAAGACTAAAAGTTTATCGTTTCTATTTTTATGAGAAACGTGCTA
>NZ_VMLI01000030.1:0-27199 GCF_013276625.1 Streptococcus sp. 9903
TCAACTCTTACTATTATACAGGCTTTTCTAACTTTGTCAACACCTTTTTTAAACTTTTTTTATTAATTTTACAACTGCTTCAGTTCGAGCGGTGTGTGGGAACATATCGACCGACTGGATATAATGGATATCGTAGACTTCTACTAATCTTACCAAATCCCTTGCCAAAGTTGAAACATTACATGAAATATAAACCATTTTTTCTGGCACATAGGTAAGAATAGTGTCTAACAACTTATCATCCAGACCTGTACGCGGTGGATCCACAATCAGTGCATCTGCTCGGTATCCTTCCTTGTACCAACGAGGAATAATCTCTTCTGCTGTTCCAGCTTCATAATGAGTATTGTCAAATCCCATTCTTTTAGCATTTCGCTTGGCATCTTCAATAGCTTCTGGAATAATATCCATACCTCTGAGTGTTTTAACTTTCTTTGCAAAGGCAAATCCAATTGTTCCAACTCCACAATAAGCATCAATCAAATGATCTTCTTTATTAACATCCAAGGCTTTTACCGCCTCGTTATAAAGAACTTCTGTTTGTTCAGGATTTAGTTGATAGAAAGCTCGAGGGGATAGTGAAAATTCATAATCGAGAACACCTTCTTGAATACTCTCTTGTCCCCAGATAATCTCTGTCTTTTCACCATAAATCTCACTGGTTTTAGCTGTATTTGTATTCACAGCTACTGTCACAACTTCTGGAAAATCTTTAACTAAGTCTTTTACTAGTTGGGTTAAATTAAGCTGACGATTTGTAACAATAATAATCTGAACCTGTCCAGTCTTTCTTGCTCGTCGAACCATTATAGTTCTAACACCTAGAACTTTTCTCTCATCCGTGATTGGAATCTGGTGATAAGTAAGTAATTCCGCTAGACGATTAGCAATCACTTGGGTTTCCTTGTCTTGTACCAGGCAGTCTTTCAACTCTACTAAATAGTGAGAGTTTTGTGCATATAAGCCCGCCTTGACCTGATTCTTAAATTTTCGAGTCTGAAATTGTAACTTAGCACGGTAGTACTTTGGTTCCTGCATTCCAATAGTTGGACGGATTTCATAATTTTCATATCCTGCAGGGGCAAATTTTTTCAGCGCTTGGTGAAGTAAGTCCGTCTTGAACTCCAGCTGCTTATCATAATGCAGATGCATAATTTGGCAGCCTCCGCATTCATTGTAAATAGTACAAGCTGGCACAACTCGAAATTTAGACTTCTTGTTGACCTTCAGTAATTTTGCCTCAACAAAGTTACGTTTAATAGAAGTAATCTGACAATAGATATCTTCTCCTTTTAAAGCTCCAGGTACAAAGACTAATGTTTTTTGATAAAAGCCGATTCCCTCACCATTAATTCCCATGCGCTTGATTTTTAATGGTATTTTTTGTTTCACTTTCAGATTCATACCCCTATCTTATCACATTTTGAGTTATAATAGAACTATGAAAATCACAAAACTTGAAAAGAAAAAAAGACTCTATCTGATGGAACTTGATAATGGCGACAAATGCTATATCACTGAAGACACAATTGTTCGTTTTATGTTATCGAGAGATAAGGTTATAAGCGAAGAGGAATTGAAAGAGATTCAGGACTTTGCCAAATTTTCTTACGGTAAGAATCTGGCCCTCTACCACCTATCCTTTAAAGCACGTACCGAAAAAGAGGTCAGAGAATATCTGAAAAAATACGATATTGATGAAAGCATAGTTGCGCAAGTCATTGTTAATCTTAAAGAAGATAAGTGGATTAATGATAGCCAGTACGCTTATGCTATCATCAATGCCAATCAACTTTCAGGAGACAAGGGGCCTTATGTACTGACTCAGAAACTAGCACAAAAGGGGATTTCAAAATCTACTATAGAACAGAACTTGAAAGAATTTGATTTTTCGGAAGTTGCTCAACGTGTAGCCAATAAACTATTGAAAAAATATGAGGGAAAACTTCCAGCTCGTGCCTTGCAAGATAAGATAATCCAGAACTTGACTAACAAGGGCTTCTCTTATTCTGATGCTAAAATTGCCTTTGACGACTTAGATATCCAAGTTGACCAAGAAACGACTCAAGAACTCATCTTCAAGGAACTTGATAAGCAATATGCTAAGTATGCCAGAAAGTATGAAGGATACGAACTGAAACAGCGTTTAACTCAAGTTTTAGCACGAAAGGGCTATGATTTTTCGGATATAGCAAGCGCTCTTAGAGAATATCTTTAATATTTCCAAGTGAAATTCACAGATTTTAGATAATTTTATGGTACAATAGTAAATGATAAACTTATAAATTGTAGAAAGTTGGTTAGTTATGAAGCTTCCAAAAGAAGGCGACTTTATTACAATTCAAAGTTATAAGCATGATGGGAGTCTCCACCGAACTTGGCGGGACACCATGGTACTAAAAACAACAGAAAACGCCATTATTGGTGTCAACGATCATACACTTGTTACCGAAAGTGATGGTCGTCGTTGGGTCACTCGAGAACCGGCTATTGTTTACTTTCACAAGAAATATTGGTTTAATATCATTGCCATGATTCGTGATAATGGAACTTCTTACTATTGCAATATGGCTAGCCCCTACTATCTGGATGAAGAAGCACTGAAGTATATTGATTACGATTTGGATGTTAAAATTTTTACAGATGGGGAAAAACGTCTTTTGGACGTTGAGGAGTATGAGCGTCACAAACGCAAAATGAATTATTCTGATGACTTGGACTATATTTTAAAAGAACATGTCAAAATTCTTGTTGATTGGATTAACAATGGACGTGGTCCTTTCTCAGAAGCCTATGTAAACATTTGGTACAAGCGCTATGTAGAACTAAAGAATCGGTAAAGTTGTCAAACTGGGGTTAAGACCCCGGTTTTTTATTTGAAAAACCCAGCTTTTCAGCTGGGTTGGTCTCTATATATCTAATTTAGTAACAGTAAATTTGATGTGGGAATAGTCTTTTTCAACATCCTTATCCAGCAAAAAAGCCGTGGCATCCTTCTTAACCTGAACCAGGTCAATATTCTGGGCTTGTGCTGCATAGACACATCCACAATAACATTGACGATAGATATCATACTCCTCACACATCTCTACTGAACGTTTGTAGCCTTGATTTTTCTTGAAATCACTGGGAAGATAGTGAGTGGTATAAATCTTTTGCACATCGATTCCTATGCTGTTGATAGTTTGAGAATTCTTATGAGGACTAATGGTCAAGGCTGAGCCAAAGTAGTCAAAACCCAAGTCCATAGCCACTTGCGCTGTCTTATCCAGTCGGTAGTCAAAGCAAACCTTGCAACGATCGCCTCCTTCAGGCTCTTCCTCCAATCCTCTAACCAATTTTCGGTATTCATTTGGTTCGTAGGGAGCTTCTAGGTACTGGACCGTATTTCCTGTTCGCTCATTGAAATCACTGACAAATTTCTTGGTAACATAGGCACGCTTATGGTATTCTGCCTTGGGATGGATATTAGAATTGGCAAAATAGATAGTCACATCTGCATACTTGGTCAAATATTCTAGAGTATAGGTACTGCAAGGGGCACAGCAAACATGCATGAGAATGGTTGGCCGTTGCTCATTTTTCTCCCATACTTGTACCATCTTCTGCATGACACGGTCATAATTAATCTTCTGATTGGGGTTCATCTTGCTCAGAATTTCTTCTACATCGATCATGTTCTTCTCCTTTTTCTAGTCTTATTTTATCATATAAGTTAGGAGAGCTCAAATCAATTTAGAAGTGAATATCATAAAAAGGAGGGTTAGTCATTCCCTCCTTTTGTATTTTTCATAAGTTATTTTCTATAGAAAGCTTACATCATGCCGCCCATCATGCTTGGATCCATTGCTGGAGCTGGGGCTGCTGGTTCTGGTTTATTGGCTACGACTGCTTCTGTTGTTAAAATCAAGCTGGCTACAGATGCTGCATTTTGAAGGGCTGAACGGCTCACTTTAACTGGGTCGATAATCCCTTGATCAATCATGTTGACCCACTCGCCAGTTGCTGCGTTGAAGCCTGTACCAAGCTCAGCATTTTTCAAACGATCGATAACGATAGAGCCTTCAAATCCTGCATTGTGGGCGATCTGACGAACAGGTTCTTCCAAGGCACGGAGAACAATATTGCGTCCTGTTGCTTCGTCTCCTGTCAATTCCAAGGCAGCAACAGCTGGAATCACATTGGCAAGAGCTGTTCCACCACCTGCAACAATACCTTCTTCAACAGCTGCACGAGTAGCGTTAAGGGCATCTTCAATGCGGAGTTTCATTTCTTTCAACTCAGTTTCAGTTGCAGCTCCAACCTTGATAACTGCAACACCACCTGACAATTTTGCCAAGCGTTCTTGTAATTTTTCACGGTCAAACTCAGAAGTTGTGGTTTCGATTTGAGACTTGATAACCGCAACACGGTGAGAAATGGCTTCAGGATTTCCAGCACCTTCTACAATAACAGTGCTATCTTTGTCCACAGTTACTCTCGCTGCTTGACCAAGAGCTTCAATTGTCGCATCTTTCAACTCAAGACCAAGATCTTCTGTGATAACTGTTCCGCCTGTTAAAATGGCGATATCTTCAAGCATGGCTTTGCGACGGTCACCAAAACCGGGTGCCTTAACGGCTACTACGTTGAAGGTTCCACGAATCTTGTTCAAAACAAGAGTTGGAAGAGCCTCACCATCTACATCATCCGCAATAATCAAGAGTGGACGATTGCTTTGGAGAATACTTTCTAGGAGTGGCAAGATTTCTTGGATATTTGAAATCTTCTTATCGGTAATCAAAATGTATGGATTTTCAAGGTCAGCTACCATTTTTTCGCTATCTGTCACCATGTACTGTGAAAGATAACCACGGTCGAACTGCATTCCTTCCACAACTTCAAGCTCTGTTTCCATACCACGTGACTCTTCGATTGTGATAACACCATCTTTACCAACTTTTTCCATAGCTTCAGAAATGTATTCGCCTACTTTTTCGGAACGAGAAGACACGGCAGCAACCTGAGCAATAGCTTCTTTATTGGCAACTGGGATGGCGTTGTTTTTCAAAGCTTCAACGGCTGCGGCAACTGCTGTTTCAATCCCACGACGAATGCCGATTGGATTTGCACCTGCTGTGACATTTTTGATTCCTTCGCGGACAATTGCTTGGGTCAAGACTGTTGCAGTTGTCGTTCCGTCACCTGCGATATCATTGGTTTTTGAAGCTACTTCTGATACCAATTTGGCACCCATATTTTCAAAATGATCTTCTAATTCAATTTCTTTGGCAATGGTCACACCATCATTGGTAATCAAGGGTGAGCCAAATGATTTTTCCAACACAACGTTACGACCTTTTGGTCCCAAGGTTACTTTAACAGTGTCTGCAAGGATATCGACACCACGGACCATAGCTGAACGAGCATCAGATGAAAATTTAATTTCTTTTGACATACTTACTTTCTCCTTCTATTCTTCAATGATAGCTAAGATGTTAGCTTCTCCTACGATGATGTACTTTTCATCACCATCTTTTACATCAAGACCTGCGTGAGCTTCAACTAAGACACGGTCTCCAGCTTTAACACTTGGAGCAACCAAGTCACCGTTCAAGGTACGAACACCTTGTCCAGTAGCCACAACTTGGGCTGTTTTAGTTTTTTCTTGGGCTGAACCTGCAAGAACAAAACCTCCAACAGTTTGTTCTTTTTCTTCTACTTTTAAGACCACACGGTCCCCTAATGGTTTCAACATCTGATTTCCTCCATAATGAGATAGATAGTATTAGCACTCTTTATACCTGAGTGCTAATTCATAGTTCTATTGTATCACTTGGTCAGAAATAGTCAAGAAAAAAGTCTGACTTTCTGAGGATGAATAGATGAATTTCTTTATCCTATTTTGCACTTTAATAATGTAGAATTTTAACGAACATGATTCATGGAATTAGTATTTTCGTTAATTCTTTTATAAAAAATACCGAAACTCTAAATCCTTATATTACGCATATATAAAAAACAACGATTACAAACCGTTGCTTTTTTTACATGCTATTAATATTTCAATCCTGGATTGAAAAATCCTAAGGCTACTCCCACAAGTGCAATAACTACCAATAATAGCATCACCCAATTTGGAGAAACTTTCTTTTTAGCCATCAGCCACCAACATAGAACAATAAAACCTGCTGTTAAAAGACCTGGATAAACACCATCAATCTTTTCTTGTAAGTTTAAAAATGTTTCTCCATCTCCATTTTTCAGCTCTAGCGCCGTAGTGACAGATACCCAAGTTGCTGCAACAGCTCCTATGACCATACCACCAACAACACTAATTGATTTTCTTAGCGCCTGACCTTTAGGACCTACTAAAAATTCTACTGCTTTATCTCCAAGTTCATATCCTTTAAAATAAGCAAAACGCATTCCAAGATAGACTAATAGATTCCATGCAATAATATAGAATATTGCACCAGAAATATTTCCTCCTTTAGAAAGACCTAGAGCTATCCCCAAAAGAACAGGAATTAATGTTCCTACAATAAGTGAATCTCCAATACCTGCAATAGGCCCCATTAGACCAGCTCGCATTCCATTGATGGTTTCACTATCTACGGCATCTCCATTTGCACGCGCTTCTTCCAAACCAGCTGTTATCCCAACTACTAGAGAACCCAACTGTGGCTCAGTATTAAAGAATGCTGTGTATGTTTGCATAGCTTCTTTTTGCTCTTCCTTAGTATCATACATTTCTTCTACAATTGGAAGCATAGAAGTTAAATATCCAAAAGTTTGCATATGTTCTTGAGAAAAACATGTCAGATGTCCATAGAACCAGTGGTGAAATGATTTTGTCAATGTTTTTCTTGATATTTTTTTTCGACTCATTCTAAATATCCTCCTCTTCATCAAATCCCATATCACTGACAACCGCTGTCGTACGGGCAGATTTAATAACTTCTAATTCATAATAAATTACTGCAAAAATTAATGACACAACACCACTTGCTACTAAGTTCAAGCCTAAAGATTTTGCTAACGTGAACCCGACAAAGAAAGGAATAAAGTCTGTTGTTTTTGTAACAATTTGTTTCAAAAGTATTGCAATACCCACACATGGAAGGAGTGCTCCTACAGTAAATAGAGACTTCATTACAAAACCATCCATCGGAAGATATAATTTCATAAGATCAACCATATCTGGTCCAAATTTTGTAATAATCATTGTTGGTAAGAAAGAAAAGATAAAATGTGAAATCCAAGGATATACCCAATCAACAGCATATAACTTCTTAAAATCACCTTTCTCTACAGCTTTCCATCCAATGTGTTGCCAAAGCAAATTCATAGTAGCTGTACCATAGAATAAAACAGTTCCAATTGTTCCAACCGCAGCTCCAATTGGCGCTGCTGCTGCTGCAATCGCTACTTCACCTGAAATATTATTTGCATGAACAAATAGGATAGATAACGGAATTCCGATATAAGAAATTGCCCGTACATCGGCAGATACAGTTCCACCAGGTGTCACTAAGGCAATATATAATACCTGCAAAGCCACACCAACGATTACCCCTGTTGTTATATCTCCTAATATTAAACCTACAATTAAACCACCAACTAATGGACGCCCCAAAGTATAGTTACCAATACTGGATCCCCCCATACCTGGCATCGATGCTAAACTTGCAAACAATCCTAAAAGAGCTGCTTGAATCCAAGAAATTTCCATCATTTTGTCTCCTTATTTCATTATTAAAATCCAAATTTTGATTTAAAATCACTCCAATAGCCAATAGATACATCTGGTAATAATTGGAATCTAACTTTATATCCTGCTTTTTCAATTGCTTCTAGTGCAACTGCTTCCTCTTGAGTAATTGATTGATTATTTCCCAACTTGATAGCACCTGGTCTATCGTTAGCAGGTCCTACAATAATTTCTTTAACATCTCCTGGAATAAAGCCCTGGTCTACTAAAATTTCTTTCATATCAATTGGATTCTTAGTAATCAAAAAATATCTACTATCCGATTCTGTTACTTTAGATGATTTTTCTTTAAACGCTTCCTTTGTCCAAACAAATGTTTTTTTATCTGACGCACCTTTATATGCCTGAATTAAAACCTTATTAGATGCAGCAGCGTCATTTACTGCAATTAATCCATCACATGGATGTTCTTTTGCCCATCTAGTGACTGTTTGTCCATGAATCATTCTATCGTCAATTCGTACAAATGTTACTACCATAATTTTTTATCCCTTTCCTTATATAACTAAATATCGTCTTCTTCATTAAGATTATCATCTGATCCGACTTCAAATTCTTGTAGAGCCGATGATGATTCGTTTAATATCGTAGAAACAAGTTCACTTCCAGTCAGAATGTCTTTCATCACTACTGCTGTAAGTGCCATTGTTAAGTTCATACCTCCCAAAATAGTTGCATTCTCTAATTTTCCAAATTCTTCTAATACTGTTGCAACAGTTGTTAAAGGACTTCCCCCAACAATATCTGCTAAAACAAGAACCGAATCATTTTCATCCAGAGACGCAATAACATTCTTGACCTCTACAGAAAAACCTGCAAGACTTTCTCCATCTTTTAAGCCAATCGCTATGACATCATCTACCTTATCCGAAGCAAACATAGAAAGAGATGATTTCAATCCCTCTGCGAGTCCTCCATGACTGACTAATATCAAATGCTTCATATTTCCCTCCTTTTATTGATTTCATTCTATCATCCTTATCTTCACTTTATAATTGTTAAATGTCACAAAAGTTTATTGATAAATGTCAATAAAAAAATGACAAATGTCAATAAAGACATCTGCCATGTTCGTATTATTTAAGAAATAATAATCTTGACATCTACTTAAGAATTCCTATATCTAGTTCTTTTTGTAACTTAATAAGACTACCTTCAATATCCGTGTTATTTTCATCCATAGATAATGCTTCTAATCTTTCTTCTATTCCAACCAATGATTTTGAATCTATTCCTTTTGAAATAGTTGTAATTGAATTTTTCATTATATAATCCAATGAAGTAGTCGTTAAGGCATTTTGACCAATCATTCCTTTCTTCATCAACTCTTCACTCTTCAAACTAGTTACTACCTCTGGTAATACTGAGCTTCCTTGACCCTTATTAAATAAATTTTGTTGAATTTCACGATTAATTGTTAAAAATTCTATAAACGATACGGCAAGGTTTGAATTGCGAGCACGCGAAGAAACCACGTATAAGGAAGTATCTGTTACAGTCGAACGAATGTCTTCCTTAGTCGTTGGCAACGAAATACATGTCCAGTTAAAATTTGTATATTTGGCCACATGATAAGGAAAAGGTTTATATGTACGATATTGTGCCAGACTCATTGGATAAAAGGCCACATGTCCTTCATCAAAATCTTTATAGGTTACTTTGTAGCGTCCGTTTAATTGATTCAATCCCCTTATATAGGATAAAGCATCCTTCATTTCTGACGAATCTATACGAGGAATACC
Source organism: Streptococcus sp. 9903 (assembly GCF_013276625.1). Classification (NCBI taxonomy): domain Bacteria; kingdom Bacillati; phylum Bacillota; class Bacilli; order Lactobacillales; family Streptococcaceae; genus Streptococcus; species Streptococcus sp. 9903. The sequence goes on from NZ_VMLI01000030.1 coordinate 9,496, forward strand.
ACTCTCAGAAATAGTAACACCAAAGGCTGCTAGAGATTCTTTCCAACTATATCCTGTTATCCCAAATTGATCAACGATTCCATCTCCATCGGTATCTTTTGTAATTTTTTTACTAATCTCATATAGATCTTTCAGTGTCCACCCTACTTTAGGAATTTCAATGCCCTCTCTTAAAAGTAAATCTTGATTTACACACATCAACATGGGATTGCTTTCATATGGAAGACCGTATAAATCATCTCCGTATTTTGCTGCCTGCAAAGATACATCATAGAAATTAGAGGCATCTTCTTGAGACAGATAGGAATTTAGGTTTTTTAAAATACCTTTTGATGCAAATAAAGATAATTGGTCGCTTGATAATAGAAAGACATCCGGTTCAGAACCTTTTAAAATTTGACTTGAAATCCAATTAGAATACTCCTCCTTAGGAATACCTGAATCATATACAATTTTAACCCCTGGATGAAGCTCTTCAAATTTCTTAATAGCCTCATCTAGTACGTAGCTGTTATTCCCTGTAGGAATTCCCCAACTAGAATCAGAATAAAAACCCAGTCTAATAATCTTTATCTGCTTGTTTTCCCAAATAAGAAATAAACTCAAGCAACTTAGCACAAACAGTATCGCTAGAAACAATTGCTTTACTTTCATTTATCCATTTCCTTCGAAAAATTCTTTTGTGTCACACCTGTTTGTACAGCCCATATGGCTAACTGTGTCCTATCTCTCAAATTTAGTTTTGAAAGAATGATAGAAAGGTAATTGCGCACTGTTCCCTCGGATAAAAAAAGATTACTGGCAATTTCCTTATTTGATTCTCCAAATGCCACTTGCTGAATAATTTTCCATTCTGTCAGTGATATATTTTCAATATTCTCTTCCTTCACAGTAATAGAAAAATTGGTCTGTGCCATCTGAGAGAACAATTGAAATACCTTACTGGCTATATTAGGATTAATCATAGATCCACCTTTATACACTGTCTGAATGGCTTGATATAACTCGTCTGTTGAAACTCCTTTTAATAAATAGCCAGATGCACCATATTTTAAAGCACTAAAAATAAATTCGTCGTCATCAAATGTTGTTAAGATTATAATTTTTATATTTGGAAAACGTTTTTTGATTTCTTTTGTAGCCAATACTCCGTCCATTCTGGGCATTCTAATGTCCATTAAAATTATATCCGGTTTTACAGTCATAATGTTATCCATAGCTTCGATACCATCACCAACGACGGATACAACATCAATATCAGCATATACTGATAAAATGATCTGCAAAGACTCTCTAATTAACGCCTGATCATCTGCAATCATTACCTTTATCATATACTTCACCTCCTATTTTTGGAAAAACTATTTTAGTGTAAAATCCTTCCCTATTTTCAAAATGAATAGAACCACCTAAAATAGAAACTCGCTCTCTCATTTGTTTCAAGCCATACCCAATTTGTAAGTCGTCAAAACCTATTCCATTATCGTGCAAAACTATTATGTTGTTATCCTCACTCATAAAGCGAATGCTCATTTTACTAGCATGTCCATGACGAACAGAATTTGTCATAGATTCTTGTATAATCCTAAAAATAGTATCTTCCTGTATCACATCTAAATCAATATTTCCCCATTCATATTTTAGATCGACAGAGAGTTTAGATAGAGACTCATACTCACTAATCATTAATATTAGAGCATCTTTTAAACCATTATTTTGCAAAGCTCCTGGTCTTAGTCTATGTAATGATCCCCTAACATCTTTTATCCCCTCTCTAACTGCATTTGAAACATTTTTCAACTGTTCTTTAGCACGGATAGGATGAACATCAATTAGTACAGAAACAGCATCAATCCCTGCTGAAATTCCTGTCAACGCATGACCTAGAGTATCATGAATTTCCCGAGCAATTCTTTTCCTTTCTCGATCTTCAGCGATTTTCTCTGATAACGATATGTAATGATTCAATTCAGTGTTGACTCTAGATAACATTTTAAGCTCTTCCTCAATATTATGGTGTTCTTTAATCACGTATAGGATATAAGACAATAAAGAGATGATGAAAATAATAACGTTTAATGACGTCAATGCATTTTCTAAAAATAACACTACACCTCGTATGGACGATGGGTAAAATTGGATATAGGTAGAAAGAGATGGAACTTTTATAAATAGTGACAAGATTTCATAGTCTGTTAAAAGTAACATTAAAAAACTCAAGAAAATAAAAATAATCCAAGAACGTTTACTATCAGAGTCTTGAAACTCTCTTGAACTATAGAATATATCAGCAAAAACTAATAATATTATTCCATTGTATGACAGATTTTGTGACCATATAACACCAATCATTAATACTATTTCAAACAAATTCCATTTTGAAAAAATTGGCCATTTTTTCTCAGTTGAATACATTTTATAGGTAGATATAAAAATAATACCGACAAAAAAAATAATTGAATACCAAAAAATCTGGTCAGGTGATTTTGAAATATTGTTTAATTCTCCCAATAAGAGTATCATCTGTCCCTTTGAAATTACATAGTTTGTAATCTGTATATACAAAGCTCCATTGTATATAATGGTTAGAAAATTAATTAATAAAAGCAAAATTATAGAGTACTGGACACCTTTTACCTGTTTCATTACTGCCACCCATTAATATCAAACTGAATTATATTATTTTTATCAACAAATTGTACAGGTATAGTATATAATTCTTCAACTTCTTCTTTTTTTACTAATAAATCTATTGTTTCCGATACTTTTCTACCCATATGAGATGGAAATTGAGCAACCGTTCCTGTCACTTCATCTGTTGTAGCTAATAAATGCTTCATATCTGGTGAACCATCTATTCCGTAAATAAGTTTTTTTGAAGTTACTTTCAATTCTTTAATTGCTGCTAAAGCTCCTATAGCTGCTCTATCATTTAAAGCCACTATAGCATCAAATTGTAAACCTTCAGATAACGCATCACCTACAGTAGTCATAGCATGCTCTGTTTGACCAACTGTTTCTCTTTCTGAGATAATTTGATAATGTTCTTCTGATTTTATTGTATCCAAAAAACCAGTTATTCTCTGATTAGCTGATAAAGCATCTTTGTGCGTTAACAAAAGGATATGGGCATTTGAGGTACGTTTCATCAAATCCTTGGCAATCAATATCCCAGCATGGTAATTATCAGAAACTATGCTCGTATCAACTTTTATATTATTCAACTGACTATCTACTGCTATAACTCTAATTCCAAAATTCTTTGCTCTACTTAACGCTTCTACAATTTGCTTGCTATCACTCTTAACTGGATTAATAACAATAACATTCACTCGCTTCGCTATAAACTCATCAATTTGTTTACTCTGTTTTTCTTCACTCATCTCTGCATCCCGAGTATACAATATCTGACCTTCTGAATCAGAATAGCGTTGAATCTCATTATGTAAATGTCTATAAAATTCACTATTCATCGTCATATAAGTCGCTCCAACTTTTATTTGTCCCGGAATAGGATCTGTCTGACTCACATGAGTATAAATCGCAAAAACAAATACAACTACTGTACAAAATATAATTTTGACGATTGTTCTTGTATAATCTCTACTCATTTCAACCTCCAAAAAGTTTCAACTAGTTCATTGTAACACATTTAGACAGTATAAAAAAGCCTGAGACCAACTCAGACTTTTTAATGTTTAAAATGGCAATTCTTCCTCTTCCAAGACCAAATCTGCCAAATCCTGCCCTGCATTATTTTCACGCATGGCACGTTGGGCACGACTTTCCAAGAGTTGGAATCCTGTAACAAGTACTTCGGTCACGTAGTTCATCTGGCCATTTTTCTCAAAGCGACGAGTACGCAATTCTCCATCCACAGAAATAAGACTACCTTTGGTTGCATAGCTTGCCAAAGTTTCCGCTAGTCTCCCCCATAAAACCATATTAACAAAATCAGCTTCACGTTCACCGTTTTGGTCTTTGTAACGACGGTTCACAGCGATAGTTGCTCGTGCTACTGACTTGTCATTGCTGGTTTTGTGCAATTCTGGTGTAGACGTCAAACGCCCAATCATGATAACTTTATTATACATATTTTTTCCTCCTACTTATCTATTCGTAGGAAATTAAAAAAAGTTACAGAAACTTGTAACTTTTCGAGGAAATTTTTTATTTTTTATGAACCATGAAACCTGTCGCTTGTTGATTTGCCATAATGGTCATATCTGTAATCTGCACACGACGAGGTTGACTGGTCACATAGACTACTGCGTCTGCAATATCCTGAGCTTGCAAAGCTTCTATTCCTTGGTAAACGGACGCAGCTCGTTCTTTATCACCATGAAAACGCACTGTAGAAAAATCTGTTTCGACAATTCCAGGCTGAATGGTCGTCACCTTGATATCCGTTGCGATGGTATCAATTCGCAGACCATCTGAAAAGGTCTTAACTGCCGCCTTGGTCGCTGAGTAAACAGCTGCACCTGCATAAGCATAAATTCCTGCGGTTGACCCCATATTGATAATATGCCCCTGATTGGCTTTTACCATTGCTGGCAAGAAACAGCGAGTAACCGCCATCAGACCCTTGACATTGGTATCCAACATGGTCAGCATATCCAACTCTTCATAGTCCTGATAGGGAGCCAATCCAAGAGCCAGTCCAGCATTATTGACCAAGATATCAATCTGCCCTATCGTTTCTAGAATATCAGAGCAGACAGTCTTGACCATAGCCATATCAGTGACATCTAGTGGAAAAGTCCAAACTGTTTGATTTGGATAAGTTGCTGCAAATTCTGACTTGAGGGTTTCTAGTCTGGCTGTCCGTCGCCCTGTTAGAACGACATTCTCCCCCTGCTCCAGATATGCACGCGCAATCTCTTCACCAATGCCTGAGGTCGCTCCTGTAATCACTACATTTTTTGCCATCTTATTTCCTTCTATCTAGTCTATCAGATATTAACAACTTCCTAGGCAGTCCAGTGCTTAGCTGGGTCAAATGGAGTTCCGACAACTTGGTCTTCTGATAATTCAATAATACCACGTTTTTGCGGAGCATTTGGCAGATGCAATTCACGAGGACTGCACATCATGCCAAAACTCTTTTCGCCACGAAGCTGGCCTGGGAAAATGAGATTGCCTTTTGGCATCATAGCTCCAGGAAGAGCTACAATGGTTTTCAATCCAACACGCGCATTGGGAGCCCCTGCAACGATTTGCACTATCTTGTCGCTTGCGACTGCAACTTGGCAGATGTTGAGGTGGTCACTATCTGGATGAGCTATCATCTCGACAATCTCACCAACAACAAACTTAGGTTCCTTGTCGTTGATAAGTTCTTCTGTAAAACCTTCCGTTTGCAACTCTTGGTTCAAACGAGCGACTTGCTCATCTGTCAAAAAGACTTGACCGCGATCTGCAATTTCAAACAAACTTGAAACTTCGAAAATATTCCAAGCTACTGTTTCTCCATTCTCTTTGAGAAAAACACGAGCTACCTTGCCTTTGCGCTCCACATCTAGTTTGGCATCTCCGCTATTTTTCACGATGACCATAAGGACATCACCGACATGTTCTTTATTATATGTAAAAATCATTGTTTCCTTTTTCTCCTATTTCAGTCCTGCTAAAAAGTCGTTAATTTGTTGCTTGCTTTTACGGTCGCGATTGACAAAACGGCCGATTTCCTTGTCCTTTTCTAGAACAACAAGGCTGGGGATTCCATAAACATCCCAGAGTTTGGCCAAATCCATATACTGGTCTCGGTCCACACGAATAAAGGTGAACTCTGGATTGGTCTCCTCAATTTCTGGCAAGGCAGGATAGATATAACGACAATCGCCACACCAGTCCGCCACAAAAAGAAAGACCTTCTTCCCATCTTTTTCTACTAAAGATGCCAATTCTTCTAAACTTGCTGGTTGTATCATAAGAATTCCTCCTCATAGACCAGGTCTTCATTTTCATAGACAAAGGTATAATGACGGCCATCCTCAAAAATGACGCCACCAACCAAGCTCTCCAAACTACTTTCATAAACTTGAACATAGAGGGTCGCAATTTCCCCCATGTCTGAAAAATGGTCTCGCACAATCGCTGTCAACTCTTCCTGAGTCTTCATGAGCTTGCGGTCATCTGCAACTTTTTTCGTAGCAAGGGCAAGGCTTCCAATACCAAGCAGAGCCAAGCCTGCCATCCACATTTTTTTAACTTTCATACCATTCATTTTAACACAAAAAACGCTTCAGGACAAATGAGGAAGCAGCAGAAAAGCAAGTAAAAAGCCTCTTCCTTTAAGGAAAAGGACTTCTTATACTAGAGCAAACTAGGAAGCTAGCCGCAGGTTGCTCAAAGCACTGCTTTGAGGTTGTAGATGACGCTGACGTGGTTTGAAGAGATTTTCGAAGAGTATTATTCTTATTGCCAGGCGCCTGAGTTACCAACGTAGTAACCATCTGATGTGTAGGTATTACGAAGCATCTTACCTGATGAAGCCAGATAATACCACTTGCCATTGTCTTTGACCCAATCATTCGCTAGCATGGAACCAGAAGAACTTACATAATACCATTCTCCCTTGTCATAAACCCAAGCGCTTGCTTTCATAGCTCCTGAGCAATTAGAGGCCAAAAAAACTGTCCAATATCATTCATTTTTTTAAAACATTTGACACTACATCATCCACGCTGTAGGACATAGATACATCACTTGATGACAATTCCAGTTTCCTCTAAATTGCTGTCAATTTCGATTCGTAACTTCATTCCATCTCCTTTCTGACTCTACTATATCAAAGCCAAAATAAGAAAACAAGAGCAAAAAAGCAAGTGGTTACTTTAGGCACGTAAGTGGTTCTAGGACCGCCTTATACTAATTCAAACCACGTCAGCGTCGCCTTACCGTACTCAAGTACAGCTTGCGGCTAGCTTCCTAGTTTGCTCTTTGATTTTCATTGAGTATTAACTTACAGGTCAAAATAGAAAGAAAAGCACACCCCACACAAGACCACAAATATAACCAACTACTACATCCTTGGGAAAATGCACTCCACCTAGTACTCTCACTAGACCGAGGAGGGCTGAAAAGACCAACAAGATAACCCCTACAGATAAACTAGCATGTAAGCAAGCCATGGAGATGATGGTTGCCGAAAAGACATGACGACTGGGCATAGACTGACCAAGACTATCTCTATCTAGTAGCGGGGTAATGTCCCAAACTTCATAAGGTCTAGGAGCATTGATTTTCTTACGGAGAAGGGACAAAATCACAAAGCCTGACGCAGGAACAAACAAGTAGATCCATATCTTTTTCCCAAGTCCTTCTTGGAGATAGGTAGTTGCTAACAAGGTTAGATAAATCATAGGCATAACTACCGTCATGAACCGATTGAAAGCTCTTAACAATCTCAGAAGAAAGGGCTTATTTTCAATGTTACCAGCAATGTGGTCATACCATTCTTGATAATTCTTCATATATTTTCTCATTACTTACTCAAATTTTGCTTATAGGGAAGCACTTGTCTTCTAGTATAGTGCAGAAAAAGAAGGCCGTCAAGCCTTCTTTCGATTTATTCTTCTGCCTCATCTTCTGTGAACTGACTGTTGTAGAGATCAGCGTAGAAGCCTCCTTGTGCCATCAACTCATCATGATTGCCTTGCTCAATGATATTGCCATCTTTCATGACAAGGATCAAGTCAGCATTTCGGATAGTTGACAAGCGGTGGGCGATGACAAAGGAAGTTCTGCCATCCATCAAACGATCCATAGCTTTCTGAATCAATTCCTCCGTCCGAGTATCAACAGAAGAAGTCGCTTCATCTAGGATTAGGAGTGGCGCATCTTTCAGCAAAGCACGAGCAATGGTCAAGAGTTGTTTTTGCCCGACAGACAAGGTTACCGTGTCGTCCAAGACTGTATCGTAACCATCTGGTAGGGTCATGATAAAGTGGTGAATCCCTACAGCCTTGCTGGCTTCAATCACGCGCTCATCACTAATACCCTCTTGATTATAGATAAGATTGTCGCGAATGGTCCCTTCAAAGAGCCAAGTATCCTGCAGGACCATTGAAAAGGCATCATGTACTTCCGAACGCTTCATCTCTTTGGTATCTACACCATCGATGCGGATACTTCCCTTATCAATCTCATAGAACTTCATCAAAAGATTAACAATAGTTGTCTTACCAGCCCCGGTCGGTCCAACAATGGCAACCTTTTGCCCTGCATGAGCGGTCGCAGAAAAGTCATGGATAATGGTTCGCTCTGGTGTGTAGCCAAAGGAAACTCGATCAAAGACCACTTGACCTTTCATATCGCTCAATTGTCTTTCTTTATGGGATTCATCTTCCATTTCCTCTTCAGCTAGAAATTCGAAGACACGCCCCATGGCTGCGCTAGCCTGCTGCAAACTAGTAATACCTTGAGCAATTTGAGAAAGGGGCTGAGAAAAGATACGAACGTAGGCCATAAAGGCAACGATAATCCCGATACTGATGTGCCCATTCAGAGCCAAGGCTGCACCAACGATAATCACCAAGGCATAGCTAAAGTTCCCAATGAACATCATAATCGGCATCATAATCCCTGAAATAAATTGAGATTTCCAGATACTATCATACAGACGATGATTTAATGTTGCAAATTCTTCTTTCGTACTCTCGATAGCATTATAACTAGTCACCACATTATGACCAGAGTACATTTCCTCCACATAGCCATTGACAGCTGCCAAATTCTGTTGCTGACTCTTAAAGAAGCCCTGGGATTTGCCCATAAAGACAGACACGAAAGCAAATCCAACAAGAGTTGAAACAACCGTCACCAAGGCTAAAATCCAGTTCATCCCAAACATGGTTACCAAGACTGCTAAGACCAATAAACTAGATGAAAGAACTGTTCCCAGACTTTGATTAAGGGACTGGGCTGCAGTATCAACATCATTAGTCACACGAGACAAGGTATCTCCTTGAGAATGTCCATCAAAATACCCCAATGGAAGGCGATTGATTTTCTCTGCAATGGCTGATCTCAAACGCTCTGAAAAACGTTGAATGGCTGTTGTAAACAGAAAGGCCTGCAAATAATTGGATAAAAGTCCAATCACATAGATGACGGCCAAAAAACTACCGATGGCTGCAACCGCCGCGACATCTACACTGGTTCCCAGACCACTGGCAATGATATTGGTCATTTCCTTAATACGGGTTGGACCATATACGGTAATGATATTGGATACGATTGTTGCTAGAAAAGCAATCAAAAGGGCAAACTGGAGGCCTGCAAGATAGGGTTTACTCTGTTTCCAGAGAGACATTTTCTTATTTTCCATGTTCCAATTCCTCCTTCGATAGTTGTGAATAGGCAATTTCTTGGTAAACTTCGTTATTAGCTAGAAGTTCCTTGTGGGTGCCTTGTCCCACGACTTTTCCTTGATCCAAGACCAAAATCAAATCAGCATCCATAATCGTTGAAATACGCTGTGCGACGATAAGCTTGGTCATAGACTTGGTTTTCTCTGCTAGCTCTTGGCGTAGGACACGGTCTGTCTTGTAGTCCAAGGCTGAGAAGGAGTCATCAAAGATGAGGATTTCTGGCTTCCGAGCTAAGGCACGCGCAATTGCTAGACGCTGTCTTTGACCACCTGAGAAGTTGGTTCCTCCTTGGGCTACTTCTGACTCTAAACCCGCTTCCTTGTCTTCGATAAAGTTCTTAGACTGGGCCAATTCCAAGGCTTGCCACATAGCTTGCTCACTAAGTGGTGTTTCTTGACTCTGTCCAAAGTCCAAATTGCCCTTGACATCACCTGAAAAGAGAACCGCTTTCTGAGGAATATAACCAACCTTGTTGCGCAAATCTTCTAAGGCATAGTCTTGAACATTGACACCATCCACCAGAATTTGCCCTGCTGATACATCGTAGAAACGTGGAATCAGATTGACCAGAGTTGACTTACCAGAACCTGTTGAACCAATAAAGGCCACTGTTTGACCAGCTTCTGCTCTAAAGCTAACATGCTCGATAACTGCCTCCGAATTTGCCGCATAGCGGAAGGTCACATCCTTAAATTCGACCTGACCTTTAAGGTTTTCATCAGCAAGCTGCACTTGAGCAGGGTTTTGGATAGAAGAATGCAAATCTAAAACTTGGTTGATCCGTTTGGCAGAAACCATGGTTCGAGGAAGAACGATGAAGAGTGCTCCCATGAGAAGGAAGCCCATGACAACCTGCATGGCATAAGACATGAAAACAATCATGTCACTAAAGAGAGGCAGACGCGCTGTCGCAGCAGCGTCGTTAATCACATAGGCCCCAATCCAGTAAATCGCCACACTCAAACCACTTGAAATCCCCATCATGATAGGGTTCAAAATAGCCATAAGACGGTTGACAAACAAATTCAAGCGTGTCAATTCATCATTTGCTGCTGCAAATTTTTCATTTTGGTATTCTTCAGCATTGTAGGCGCGAACAACACGAATACCTGTTAAACTCTCACGAGTGATACTGTTCAGTTTATCAGTCAGACTTTGAATCAAGGACTGTTTTGGAAAGGCTAGCGTCATCAAGACTGTCGTCATCAAAACATTGACAATCACTGCTACAAGAACGGACCAGAGCCAGTATTCTGAATGACCTAAAATCTTCCCAATAGCCCAGATAGCCATAATTGGACCACGCGTAACTACTTGCAAGCCCATGGTAATCAACATTTGAACTTGAGTAATATCATTGGTGGTACGAGTTAAAAGACTGGGAATAGAGAATTTCTTAATCTCTGTCTGCGAGTAATCCAAAACTCGGTTAAAAATATCACTTCTCAGCCTACTAGTATAAGAAGCCGCCACTCGGGATGCAAAAAATCCAACTGCAACTACGGACAAGAAGGCAAGAAAGGACATTCCCACCATCATGCTTGCCGGCTGCCACAACTCATCTAAATTAGTTCCTTGACTACCTAGCAAATCCGTAATTTTCGAGATATAAGTCGGCACTTCCAACTCCAGATAGACCGAAAGGCAGGTAAAGAGAATGGCTAGTAAAATCATCCCCCATTCTTTCCTACTAATTCGTTTGGCTAATTTCTTCATTCTCTCCTCCTATTCCCTCGATATTTGCCTGTAGTTGACCGAGAACTTTCTCAAAAATCAGTAATTCATCTTCATCAATGTCTTCCATCAACTGCTTGTCTATGCGTTCAAAGAAGGCCTTAACCTGCTGCATTTGAGAACGTGCTTTGTCCGTCAAACAAACAAATTTTGCCCGCTTATCAACAGGACTCGCCTCCAATTCCACCAAACCATTTTGCACCATACGCTTGACCAAATTACTAGCAACAGACTTGGTAATATTGAGTTCCTGCTCGATATCTTTAATCAAGACCAAGTCTTGGTTTTTCTCACGATTATCTAAAAAACGCACAACCTGACCTTGAGGCCCACCCATAAATTCAATACCACAACGTTTGGCTTCCTTTTGCACCATCAGGTGAATCTGATGACCAAAACGCTTAAAGACTAACATCGGTTTATCCATACTAACTCCTTTCTAACTATCAAATTTAGTTCTCCTAGGAACTAAATAAGTTTTCATGAGAACTATTTTACCACTTTGAAAAGAGATGTCAAGAAAAAGTTTCCTAGAGAACTATTTTCTTGATTCAAAAAATCCCAAGTGATTTTTTCACTTAGGATCATGTTCTCTAGGTTAAATTAGAACCCGTCTACGTTTGTGTAGATTTTTTGTACGTCTTCGTCGTCTTCAAGAACGCTGTAAAGTTTTTCAAAAGTTTCAAGGTCATCACCTGACAATTCCACTTCTGACTGAGGAATCATTTCCAATTCAGTCACTTGGAATTCTTGGATACCTGACTCACGAAGGGCAACGATAGCCTTGTGAAGGTCAGTTGGCGCTGTGTAAACTGTGATTGTACCTTCTTCTGCTTCTACATCGTCCACATCCACATCCGCTTCTAGCAATTGCTCAAAGACCGCGTCCGCATCTTCTCCAGCAAATACGATAACACCCTTGTTGTCAAAGAGGTAAGAAACAGAACCTGAAGCACCCATGTTTCCGCCATTTTTACCAAAAGCTGCACGGACATTAGCCGCTGTACGGTTAACGTTTGAAGTCAAAGTATCCACGATCAACATAGAACCATTTGGTCCAAAACCTTCGTAACGTCCTTCTGTAAAGGTTTCGTCTGTGTTTCCTTTAGCCTTGTCCAAAGCTTTATCGATAACGTGTTTTGGCACTTGGGCTTGTTTAGCACGGTCGATAACGAATTTCAAGGCTGAGTTTGATTCTGGATCTGGATCACCTTTTTTTGCTGCTACATAGATTTCTACACCAAATTTTGCATATACTTTAGAGTTAGCTCCATCTTTAGCCGTTTTCTTGGCTACGATATTGGCCCATTTACGTCCCATTAGGAATCTCCTTTTTTCACATTTTAATCTTTCTTATTATAACACAAGTTTTTTCGATTTTCACTAGAGGAAAGAGATTTTATTCAGTAAATCCAACTAGGATGACACTTTTGTTGCCAAGATAGCCTTGCCTTTCCATCCTTATCAACATTCAAAAAACAAACTAGACCATTATCTGTAAATAGAAAGTTTCGGACAAGTTTGACAAAGTCCGCTCAAGCTACTGTTTTGAGGTTGTAGATATAAGCGACAAAAACCATTATACTGCACCTTTTGTTGACAGTCTACTCCAGACGTATCATAGTTCAAGTAAATACTTTGAAATTCAACAGTTCTTATAGGTGCTATTGTATTCTAAGAAATCAATAGAAGAGTTTCTAACCAAACATCTATTACTCAATGAAAATCAAAGAGCAAACTCGAAAGCTAGCCGCAGGTTGCTCAAAACACTGTTTTGAGGTTGCAGATAGGGCTGACGTAGTTTGAAGAGATTTTCGAAGAGTGTAATTTATGTGTTCCTGAAACAGAAATTTATGCTCTTTTTGATTGCACATGATACTGAAGTTAGACTAGTACAACGGCACTTCTAAAACAAGTAAAAGGTAGCTAATTCCCTGTATAGCAAGGAGTTTCACTACCCTTTTTACTTTTTCTTACAGCCCCTGTTTGATAGACTCATTTTAACATCACGAGCATGCTCCAATGGAAATCGCTAGGCAAGAGATAAACTTTCAGATATTCGCAGAGAGATCATCGCCTCTTTTTGTCGCAAACATTCTTCCCCCCTAATCATTTTCTACCTTATCCTCTACCTGAGGATAGAGAGTCGTTCCCCAAATAGAAATCGTCCGCTTACGCACTAGTGGCAAATCAGTTTTTTCATAAACCGTACGCCACCATTCCCAGGCAAGTCCGGTACACTCCCTAATTTTGATAGAGAGATTGCGAACATTCCCTTTCAAAGGAATACTAGTAGTAAAATGAGCCGTCAAATCCTGCCCATTTCTGTCCCAAACCTTAGGAGTCAAAACTTCTTTACCTTGATAATCATAGGATAATTCATCCCAAGTAATGTAATATTGGGCAACATAGGCACCACTATGATCCAGCAGTAAATCACCGTTTCTGTAGGCTGTCACCTTAGTCTCAACATAGTCTGTACTGTTTTGAAAGGTCGCAACTACATTGTCACGTAAAAATGAAGTTGTATAGGAAATCGGCAAGCCTGGGTGATCTGCTGTAAAGCGACTGCCTTCTTGAATCAAGTCCTCTACCATATCCACCTTGCCTGTTACAACTCGGGCACCCGAACTCGGGTCGCCCCCTAAAATAACTGCCTTCACTTCTGTATTGTCCAAAATCTGCTTCCACTCTGTCTGAGGAGCTACCTTGACTCCTTTTATCAAAGCTTCAAAAGCAGCCTCTACTTCATCACTCTTACTCGTGGTTTCCAACTTGAGATAGACCTGACGCCCATAAGCAACACTCGAAATATAGACTAAAGGACGCTCTGCAGAAATTCCTCTCTGCCTCAAATCCTCTACCGTTACAGTATCTTGAAACACATCTCCTGGATTTTTAACAGCATCTACGCTGACTGTATAATAAATCTGCTTAAAATTAACAATCTGAATCTGCTTTTCGCCCGAATGGACAGAGTTAAAATCAATATCAAGAGAATTCCCTGTCTTTTCAAAGTCAGAACCAAACTTGACCTTGAGTTGTTCCATACTGTGAGCCGTGATTTTTTCATACTGCATTCTAGCTGGGACATTATTGACCTGACCATAATCTTGATGCCACTTAGCCAACAAATCGTTTACCGCTCCGCGAACACTTGAATTGCTGGGATCTTCTACTTGGAGAAAGCTATCACTACTTGCCAAACCAGGCAAATCAATACTATAAGTCATCGGAGCACGATCGACCGCAAGAAGAGTGGGATTATTCTCTAACAAGGTCTCATCCACTACGAGAAGCGCTCCAGGATAGAGGCGACTATCGTTGGTAGCTGTTACAGAAATATCACTTGTATTTGTCGACAAGCTCCGCTTCTTTCTTTCGATAACAACAAACTCATCGGGTAGCTGATTCCCCTCTTTGATGAAACGATTTTCAATACTTTCTCCCTGATGGGTCAAGAGTTTCTTTTTATCGTAATCCATAGCTAGTATAAAGTCATTTACTGCTTTATTTGTCATCTTCTACCTCCTAATAAGTTCCTGGATTGAGTTGCATAAACTCAGACTTGTTCAGCGAAATCAGCCGTGGTTGGACTAAGTGATCCAAAATTTCCTCGTATAATTCTTCTGAGACATTGCGTCGCCGTCTGGCTAGATAAGAAGTCGGAATGACCGTATTATCCAACATAAATACCTTATCTAAGTCAATCAAGGTTGGTCTTGTAAAAGGATTACGAGCTAAATCCGGCTCTTCTATCATAAAGTTCTTGACCAAACGTCTGGTCAAGAGAGCTGGTTTGAAGGTCTGATTTTTAATCAACTCTTTGTTTTTAGTCGTGCTGTTGTCAATACAGATATACATATGATTCTTCACAGCCAAATCGCTACTAATACTTGGAAAAGGCAAATAAAGAGCCACAACATCTCCTCTCTTAATCAAGCAAGAGCACCCCCTTTTCTCCTAATGTAACATAGACAGGATTGACCAAGTCTTCTGATTGACTCAGAATTTCCAAAGTTTGAGTTTGGCGCGCTGTCAATTTAGTAGCATCTTGTCTCTTCAATACAAAATGCTTGTCGCCAATCACCTTGACACTATAATCCTTCTCCAAAGCTGACTGGTAAATCCACATCAGATTTTGTCTGTCCTGAGAACTCAAGAGAGAAGGATGTTCAAGTCTCCCGATAGTCTGATAAAAATCAAAAACAGGAGCCAACTCCTGCCAATCTGACTGGCTAGTTGTCAAGGCTAGAAAAAGGGCTTTGCGAGCTGATACTTCTTGGTTAGCCCTGAGAGTCCCCTTGCCCTCCAAGTTTTTTAGAAATTGGGAAACTCCAGAAAGCAAATCTTTCTCTAACTGCGAGAAATAAAAACCTTGCCTTCCCAGACATAAGTCTCTCAAGTCGCTTTCTCTAGCAAATAAGAGTTCAAACAGTTGATAATAAAAGAAAAATATCTGGCACTGAGTTGCGCTCATCTTTTCCTTATCGGCTTCTTTTTTCAACCAGAGTAAGGGCAATAGATAACTGGATTGAGACATTTCCTCCACCTCCTATTCTTTTTTAACTGGAGCTTCTGCACTAGCTGCCACTTCTTTTGACTGGATACTTTCCCACTGGTTAATTTCCTCTGAGATAAGACCTTCGCATGTCTTGACAAATAGGGCAAAAGCCTTGGTTTTTCCTGCATATTTCTCTGTTTGACATTGATAGAGGAATTTTTCTCTCTCCAGGAGTTGCGCAGTTTTTTGGTAAGAAATCCAGTGTTCCTTGGCATTATACAAATTGAGAATCCCCTCACACAGCAAGCCTAGACTGGACAAAGCAACCGAAATCAAACGGTAGCGATCACCTGGCATAGGAATAGCACAAAAAACAGCTATGAGAAAACCTGCCACAATTTCTGTTATTTTTAATACCTTATAGCGTCTACGATGTTGAACGCTTTTCTTTAAAAAATGAGCTATCTGTACGTCCAATCGATCGGTCAGGTACATTTCTTCTGGCGTCATGTTCGTAACCCCTTTCATTTACTTTGATAATCATAGTATAACATATTTGAATATCAAAGTATAGTAAAAACTGAAAATCTATATCTTATTATAAAACCCAAATATGAAATATTTGTGAAATAAGGGAAAAATATCACAAAAAGGATGGAACAAATAGGTTCAAAATGATAAAAACGCATAATACCTTGCCTTAAAAAGCTTGATATTATGCGTTTTATCAGAGAAAGATTTTCTGAATGTTCTCCTCAAATAGAGTTTTTACAACATTCTTTCAATCACTATTCTAGCTGGTTTCCGACTCGTCTAAACTTTGCTTATCTTAACTGAGCAAGAATAGCTTTGAGTTTCTCAATCAACTCATCTTCTGTGTGGTCAGACTCTTTCTCATTGGCTAGGAAGGCAACTGCTTGAGCGAGAGCTTCTCGTGCTTGGTCGAGGACTTTGGTATCTACACTTGTAAGGTCGTTTTCTTGCAGAACCTTAGTTAATTCCTTGGTCAATTTCTTGAGTTCTGACTCTTTCTTGCGACGAGCGATGAGGAAGAGAAGGAGACCAAGAAGGGCGAGCAGGCTAGCAATCATCGTACCGTATGGAAGATGACCTTGCTCTTTCCTTGTTTCTTTCGTTTCTTCTTCATCCTTAGTCGCTTGCTTGCCTTTCAAGGATTCGAGTGCTTCTTTGACCTTGGCAGTCATCTCTTTCAAGCCTGCCTCTGTCAAGTCAGCATTTCTAAGTGATTCTTGACCCTCTCCGAGAATGATCTTCGCAGCGTCGATGACAGATTGATCAATACCATCCAAGTCTTTCAAACGAGTTTCCAAGTCTTGAATCAGATTTCTTAAGACGGATTTATCAACCTGTTTCTCTTGACTCGATTGAGCGCCTCCAGCAAAGGTTACACTTCTTCGGCTACGGGTTGGCGCCGTCACAGAACTTCCAGATAGCCCTTGTGGAGACTCTGGTGCTATCGCATTTCCTGTTTCCCTCTGTTGAGCAGATGGATCAGTAGCTTGACCCGTCGAATCTCCTGAATGAGCTGGAGCGCTTGGAGTAGCAGACTGACCTCGGTTATTTGCATCGCCTCGGCTGCCATCATCAGATGGAGCTGGTCTATCTCCTTGGCTAGCCGTATCCCCCCTACTATCTGAACCTGCTTGGTTAGCACCATTACTTGGTGTGGATGAGTTTCCTTGGTTAGCGTCGCTGTTGGCTTGCGCTGTCGGACTCACTTGGTTCAGTGTTGTATCAAACTCTTGTTTCGCTGCGTTAATTCCAGCTTGGTTCGTTGCCGCATCAATTGCTTTAGTAGCTTTAGTAAGAGCGTCATCAACTTTCTTAATCGCCGCATTCTTCTCTTCTTCAGTCAAATGGGCAATGTTATTGAACCCATCCTTCTTAGCTTGCGCTTTTTCCGCAACGGTTCTCTTAGCGTCGCTGTTGGCTTGCGCTGTCGGACTCACTTGGTTCAGTGTTGTATCAAACTCTTGTTTCGCTGCGTTAATTCCAGCTTGGTTCGTTGCCGCATCAATTGCTTTAGTAGCTTTAGTAAGAGCGTCATCAACTTTCTTAATCGCCGAAT